>NZ_CAWQJR010000196.1:0-24561 GCF_963894935.1 Xenorhabdus sp. PB61.4 | reverse complement strand
ATTGATTTAAAATCAAATTCCTATTTGTCATTTATCTTTTGTGAAAAAATACAAAGATGATTATCAATTAAAATTAATCAAATGGTTATCTAAAATTCACTGTTTACAATATGTTATCTGAACAATATAGAAATTAGATGAATATAAAATCTATTTCAAAAAACATATTTTAGTCTCAAATTTGTGATTAACTTAATATTTTACAAAGAGTTAATTGATTATTTGGGGTTGTAGGACAGGCGAAAAAGTGGTATTGCGGGCTTTACGCTTTAGCTGCAAGGTGTTAAATTGATCACGTTTCCGACAAATAAGTTAGTAAAGAAATCTAAAAATAATTTTTGTAAATTGCACGTTAACAGGAATAAAGCGTTAACGGGCGCTGGGCCTTAGTGGAAACTGGCGATTGTAAGCACTGAAACTGAAGCAGGCAAAACACTTGTATCTTTATATTGAAACGCTGAAGCAGCGGCTGGATGCAATTAATCAGCTTAGGTTAGAGCGTGCGACTGACTCGATGAGTGCCACGTTTAAGCAGGTTTATAATTTAATTCCAGTATTATTACATTATCATCACCCAATGATGCCGGGTTATATCGAAAACGACGTTCCTCATGGCGTTTGTTTTTTTAAACCTGATGAAACCCAGCTATTTTGGATTAAAGATATGGAATACCAGCCAGCTGGTATTGTATCTCATTCCTCTAATGGTGAATTGCCAATTGCGGGTATTTACTCGATGGGCAGCACCTCTTCTATCGGGCAAAGCTGCTCTTCTGACTTAGATATTTGGGTTTGCCATCAATCATGGCTGGATAATAGCGAAAAAGATTCATTGGAACAAAAATGCAGCTTAATACAACAGTGGGCCGCTTCACTGGGTATTGAGGTTACATTTTTTCTGATAGATGAGAATCGTTTTCGTCATAATACCAGTGGCAGCCTGAATGGTGAAGATTGTGGCTCAACTCAGTATATCCTTCTACTGGATGAGTTTTATCGCACTGCGGTTCGGATGGCAGGTAAACGCCTGCTATGGGCGATGGTCCCTGTAGAAGAAGAAGCAAATTACGATGATTATGTCACCTCTTTATATGCTCAGGGGGTTTTAACACCTAATGAGTGGCTGGATCTTGGAGGGTTGGCGGAGTTATCGGCAGAAGAATATTTTGGTGCCAGCTTATGGCAACTTTATAAAAGTGTCGATTCTCCTTATAAAGCTGTATTGAAAAGCCTGTTGTTGGAAGCCTATTCCTGGGAATATCCCAATAGTAAATTGCTGGCGACAGAAATGAAGCAACATTTCCATGAAGGCTTAATTGTCTCTTATGGTCTTGATGCTTATTGCATGATGCTTGACCGTGTTACCCATTACCTGACGGCGACTAACGATATGACGCGTCTGGATTTAGCCCGGCGCTGCTTTTATCTGAAAGTTTGTGAAAAAACTGAGAGTAGTGACGGTGCTCAGGGATGCACTGGATGGCGGCGGCAGGTTATTGCTCAGTTAGTACAGGAATGGGGATGGGATACTGAGAAACTGGCGATACTGAATAACCGCAATTCATGGAAAATTGAGCAGGTACGTACAGCACATAATGAGTTGCTGGATACCATGATGCAGAGTTATCGCAACCTGATCCGTTTTGCCCGGCGTAACAATTTAAGTGTGAGTGCTAGCCCGCAGGACATCGGCGTATTGACTCGTAAGTTGTATGCTGCGTTTGAAGCACTGCCCGGCAAAATCACATTAGTTAACCCACAAATTTCACCGGATCTGTCAGAACAGGATCTGACCTTTATTTATGTTCCCCCGGGGCGGGCAAATCGCAGTGGCTGGTATCTTTACAACCGAGCTCCGACAATAGAATCTATCATTGGTCACCAGCCGTTGGAATATAATCGTTATTTAAATAAGCTGGTGTCATGGACCTATTTCAACGGGTTGCTGACGGAAAAAACCCGTCTTCATATTCGCAATGGTGATTCTCAGGCAGACAAAAAGAATTTGGCTGATTTAGTCAGCGATATTTCCACTCATTTCCCGATTCGTTTGCCTGCTCCGACACCAAAAGCACTATACAGTCCCTGTGAGATCCGCCATCTGGCAATTATTGTTAATTTAGAAACTGATCCAACGACCCGGTTTTCCGATCAGATTGTGCATTTTGATTTCAGAAAATTAGATATCCTGAGTTTTGGTGAATCACAGCAGTGTATGGTGAGCAGCATCGATCTGCTTTACCGTAATTCATGGAATGAAGTGAGAACGCTGCATTTTAATGGTGAACAATCCATGCTGGAAGCGCTGAAAACCATTCTGGGCAAAATGCATCGTGACGCCGAGCCTCCAGCTAGCGTTGAAGTTTTTTGTTACAGTCGGCACTTGCGTGGATTGATTTGTACCCGTGTCAGGCAATTGGTTTCAGAATGTATCGAATTACGCCTTTCCAGTAACCGTCAGGATCTTGATCGCTGCAAGGTATTACGTATTTCCGGTCAAACCTGGGGGCTGTTTTTTGAACGGTTGAATGTCTCAGTACAAAAACTGGAAAATGCGGTTGAGTTTTACAATGCAATTTCAAATACCAAGCTGCATGGTTTACCGATTAGAGTTGATAACAAAGACAAACAGCTACCTTCTATTATTGATGGGTTTGCCTGCGAGGGAATAATTCAGTTTTTCTTTGAGAATATTGAGGGCACTCAGGGTTTTAACATTTATATTCTTGATGAATCAAACAAGGTAGAGATTTACCCCCATTGTGAAGGAAGTAAAGAAGAGCTGGTACGTGATGTCAGCCGTTTTTATTCTTCATCCCATGATCGATTCACTTATGGTTCCAGTTTCATCAATTTTAACCTGCCACAGTTCTATCAGATCATAAAGAAGGGTGAACGCACTCATGTAGCTCCATTTATGGATGGGCAGTCACTGCTGGATCATGAGACAGAGAGTGTTACCGTGCTGGAGACGGGTGAAGCAATGAGGGCGAATAGTCAGTACCATTCTTGCCACTATTGAACTCAGTGAGCCATCGCTGGAATAGCCGTGCGTTTGTCACATATATTTGTCATAAAAGTGCCGTATTTTCGATACGGCACAAATGCTGATAATTGTAGCTTTATATAAAAGCGAGCTAGATAGCAACGAGCTAAAACAGGAAAGGCCCGCCACTTTGCTCGGTGATTGCTTGTCCCAACATAGAAAGAAAGTCGTTGCCACTACGGTCGCAAACCCATTGGTTATCGCGATAATCGAAGTGATAACCGCCATTTTTAGTTGCCAGCCAGATTTGATGAAAAGGTTCCTGTCGATTGATAATGATTTTGCTACCATTATCAAAACTGAGCGTCATGACACCGCCATTGGTTTCACAGTCAATATCTGCATCACCTTCATAATTATCCAGTTGTTCTTCAATGTGTGACATCAATTGATCGGCCAATTGATGAAATTCGCTATCGTTCATATTCATTTCCTATTTGCTTTTCAGGGCCTAACTGCGATTATAGAGAGTATTGGCGTATGAATCACAGGCATTAATTATGATGAACAAACAATTCCGTTGGTCACTTGCTATCATAACATTACTCTCTGTTACAGGTTGTGGCCTGAAAGGTCCTCTCTACTTCCCTCCGGCAGAGCCAGCGGCACCTCAGGTTTCAGTTAATAAAACACAGCCTGCGGGTCATGTTTCTCAGGACAGCACGTCTAATAAAAACGATACTTCTAAAAACAATATCTCAGCGAATGCCTAATAAGCGTGAGCTGGTGATGGGCTTTCATTGGAGTGGTATATGCAATTCTCCAAAATGCATGGTCTTGGCAATGATTTCATGGTTGTTGATGCAGTAACCCAGAATGTTTATTTTTCACCGGAATTAATCTGCCGGTTGTCAGATAGGCATACTGGCGTAGGATTTGATCAACTGTTGGTTGTTGAAGCACCCTATGATCCTGATTTAGATTTTCATTATCGTATTTTTAACGCGGATGGCAGTGAAGTATCTCAATGTGGCAATGGAGCGCGTTGTTTTGCCCGTTTTGTTCGTTTACGGGGATTGACGAATAAGCGTGATATTAAAGTCAGTACACAGGCAGGCCAAATGGTCCTGAGCATCAATCATGATGATCAGGTCTGTGTCAATATGGGGGAACCTGTCTTTGAACCCCAGTCTGTTCCCTTTCGCGCGAATAAAGCCGAGAAAACTTATATCATCCGGGTCATGGAGCGCACTGTGCTCTGTGGTGTCGTATCAATGGGGAATCCCCACTGTGTTATTCAGGTTGATAATGTGGACACGGCAGATGTTGAGGTACTCGGTCCTGTTCTGGAACGTCATGAACGTTTTCCTGAGAGAGTAAACGTTGGTTTTATGCAGGTCGTAAGCCGTAACCATATTCGTTTACGTGTATTTGAACGGGGTGCCGGAGAAACCCGGGCATGCGGCAGTGGTGCGTGTGCGGCTGTTGCGATTGGTATTCAGCAAGGTCTGCTGGATAAACAGGTTCGTGTTGATTTGCCCGGTGGTTCTTTGCAAATTCGTTGGGATGGACCGGGGCAGCCACTTTATAAGACCGGGCCTGCAACTCACGTTTATGACGGTACAATTCACTTGTAACTGTGAAATATAAGGCATTGGAAAATGGGTAAAGAAAACGAACCATTACATACTGAAAGCATGTTGGATGATCAGATGGTGGTGGATTATCTGCTGGATAACCCCAATTTTTTTATCCGTAATGCTAATGCAGTTGACAGGATACAGGTTCCTCATCCGGTACGTGAATGTGTTTCTCTGATGGAATGGCATATGAACCGTCAGAGAAAACGGATCGGTTATCTGGAAGACGATCTGGTACATCTGGTGGAGCAGGCAAAACAGAATGAGATCCTGTTTAACCGCCTGCTGCAATTGCTTGCTGAACTTTCTGCTGCCGAAAGTTTGCAGGGTTTTCTTTCCCGTTTGAGTGCCTGGGCTAAAACACTGGGTCTGAGTAACTGCTATATCCGGCTGTTTTCTGATAAGTGGTTGCTTGGCGCTCCTCTGAATGCGCCGGATTTGGCGATATCCCGTAATGCTTTTGAGTCTGTCCGTATTCAGCGATTCGGCGATAGTAATCATTATCTTGGGCGGTTACATGGCCCGGAAATTTTACTGCTGATGCCTCAGGCCCGTCATGTCGGTTCTGTCGCAGTATCTCTTTTAGGAATGCAGGGAGAGCTGGGCATGGTGATCTTCAATAGTCATGACAAGCAACATTATTACGAGGGCATGGGAACGGATCTGCTGGATCAGTTAGCGAAACTATTACCGGGGTTGCTATCCCGTTGGGTCGAGCGAGCATGAGCCAGCCCATTGATTCACTCCTTGAGCTAGTAGAGGCTTTTCTGCATTACCTGCGGGTTGAGCGCCGTTTAAGCCCGATGACAATAATCAACTATCGCCGACATTTGACGGTGCTGGCCGAAATGTCACTGGAAATGGGCATAACCGAGTGGCAGGCACTTGATGTCACCAAAGTCAGAATGTTCGCTACCCGTAGTCGTCGGGCTGGATTACACTCTGCCAGCCTTGCCCTGCGTCTTTCTTCCCTGCGTAGTTTCCTTGACTGGATGGTAACGCAGGAAAAAATGGAAGCTAACCCGGCGAAAGTTGTCAGCGCGCCACGTAAAAAACAGCATCTACCTAAGAACATGGATGTCGATGAGGTAAATCAGCTCCTCAATATTGATCTGAATGATCCGTTGTCCGTGCGTGACAGAACAATGATGGAAGTCATGTATGGTGCCGGCTTACGTTTGTCAGAGCTGGTTGGGCTGGATTGCCGGCATCTGGATTTGGAAAGCGGCGAAGTCTGGGTATATGGTAAAGGCAGTAAGGAGCGGAAAGTCCCTATCGGCAGAATTGCACTGGAATGGCTGCAACGCTGGCTGGTCATGCGGGAATTGTTTGAACCGGAAGATAATGCTGTTTTCATTTCGACCCAAAGTGGTAAACGGATGTCTACACGTAATGTGCAAAAGCGATTTGAACAATGGGGAATTCGTCAGGGAGTAAACAGCCATATTCATCCCCATAAACTGCGTCATTCGTTTGCGACACATATTCTGGAATCCAGTGGTGATCTCCGGGCAGTGCAGGAGCTATTGGGCCATGCAAATTTATCGACTACCCAAATATACACCCATCTGAATTTTCAACACTTAGCCAAAGTTTATGATGTGGCTCACCCCAGAGCAAAAAGAGGGAAATCATAATGCGTTTTTATCGGCCTCTCACGCCGTTTGCGGCGATGACATTCGATCTGGATGATACACTTTACGATAATCATCCCGTCATCGACAGAACCGAAAAAGAAGTATTGTGTTTTATCAGGCAGTACGATAGCAAATTCAGCCATTTTGGACGTGAAGATCTGTATGTATACCGTCAGGTGGTGCTTGAGATGGAGCCTGAAATATACCACGATGTGACATTATGGCGGCGACAATCCGCCGAGCTGATGTTCAGCTACCACGGCTTTAACCGTGAAGAAGCAGTACGTGGTGCGGATGAGATTATGTCCTGTTTCACTTATTGGCGTAATCAGATTACAGTACCGGAATCCACGCATAACACCTTATCGGTACTGGCAGAGAAAATACCGCTGGTGGCTATCACCAATGGTAATGCAGAACCCGCTGAATGTGGTCTGGCCCCTTATTTCAAATTTGTACTTAAAGCCGGCGTGGACGGGCGTTCCAAACCTTACCCGGATATGTACCATCTGGCGGCTGAACGGCTGGCATTGCCGGCAAATCAAATCCTGCATGTTGGTGATAATTTACAGACAGATGTTGAAGGCGCCATTCTCAGCGGTATGCAGGCTTGCTGGATCAATATTGAAAATAAAAATCTCATGCAGGAACCGGAAGGGCGACTGGTTCCACATGTTGAGATTTCTGACTTGGATTCTCTGATCGCACTGATATAATTTCAGACTGCAAATCTATATATACCCAATGGATTTCGAGTTGCATCGCGGCGGCAAAGGAGAGAGTCCCCAGGAACATAGATAACTATGTGACTGGGGTGAACGAGTGCAGCCAACAAAGAGGCAGCTTGAAAGACGAAGGGTATAGAAAAACAGTGACAGCGGTCATTGCTAACAACTGATGGTAATTATGGACGTCTCTTATCTGCTCGAAAGCCTGAATGATAAACAACGTGAAGCCGTTGCAGCACCCCGTACCAATATGCTGGTACTGGCTGGAGCCGGTAGTGGTAAAACTCGCGTATTGGTACATCGGATCGCCTGGTTACTATCAGTTGAACATGCCTCACCTTTTTCCATTATGGCGGTGACATTTACCAATAAAGCTGCAGCGGAAATGCGCCATCGTATTGAGCACTTGATCGGCACCAGTCAGGGCGGTATGTGGATTGGAACATTCCATAGTCTGGCCCATCGTTTACTGCGGGCCCATCATTTGGATGCCAATCTGCCGCAGGATTTTCAGATTCTTGACAGTGACGATCAGCTGCGTCTGATCAAGCGGATCATCAAGGCGATGAATCTGGATGACAAACAGTGGCCTGCACGTCAGGGCATGTGGTACATCAACGGTAAAAAAGATGAAGGTCTGCGCCCTCGCCATATTGAAAGCTACGGCAATCCGGTAGAAGTTACATGGCTGAAAATCTATCAGGCCTATCAGGAAGCCTGCGATCGGGCCGGACTGGTGGATTTCGCTGAGCTGTTGTTACGCGCTCATGAGCTGTGGCTGAATAAACCGCAAATATTGCAACATTATCGCGATCGTTTTACTAATATTCTGGTAGACGAATTTCAGGATACCAACAGTATTCAATACGCATGGATCCGCCTGTTAGCAGGGGATTCAGGCAGAGTGATGATTGTGGGTGATGATGATCAGTCTATTTATGGCTGGAGAGGAGCGCAGGTAGAAAACATCCAGCGTTTCCTGAAGGATTTCCCCGCAGCTGAAACTATTCGTCTGGAACAAAATTACCGTTCTACCAGTAACATACTTAAAGCCGCCAATGCCCTGATTGCACATAACAGTGATCGTCTGGGTAAAAATCTGTGGACAGAAGGCAGTGAAGGAGAACCTATCTCACTTTACTCGGCTTTTAATGAATTAGATGAGGCGCGTTATGTGGTCAGTCGCCTGAAGAACTGGCTGGATAATGGAGGCGCTTTGAAAGAGTGCGCGATCCTGTATCGCAGTAATGCCCAGTCCCGTGTATTGGAAGAAGCATTGTTACAGGCTTCGATGCCTTACCGGATTTATGGTGGCCAGCGCTTCTTCGAACGGCAGGAAATCAAAGATGCGTTGTCTTATCTGCGATTAGTGGCAAACCGTAATGACGACGCGGCTTTTGAGAGAGTCGTGAATACACCGACCCGGGGAATTGGCGACAGAACCCTTGATGTTGTACGCCAGATGGCGCGTGATCAGCAGAAAACACTCTGGGAAAGCAGCCAGTTGTTGATTCAGGAAAAAGTTCTGGCAGGTCGGGCGGCATCAGCTTTACAGCGTTTTATCGAATTAATTAACGCGCTGGAAACGGAAACACAGGAAATGTCGCTGCATGTGCAGACTGATCGGGTTATCCGCGATTCTGGCCTGTGGGCGATGTACCAACAAGAAAAAGGTGAGAAAGCACAGGCGCGTATCGAAAACCTTGAGGAGCTGGTTACTGCGACCCGTCAGTTCAGCTATCAGGATGAAGACGAAGATATGATGCCGTTGCAGGCTTTTCTGTCTCACGCGGCGCTTGAAGCAGGTGAAGGGCAGGCTGATGCCTATCAGGATTCTGTTCAGCTGATGACCCTGCATTCGGCAAAAGGGCTTGAATTCAGGCAGGTCTTTATTGTTGGTATGGAAGAGGGGATGTTTCCAAGCCAAATGTCCATTGATGAAGGAGGGCGTCTGGAAGAAGAGCGCCGTCTGGCTTATGTCGGTGTGACAAGGGCAATGGAAAAACTGACGCTGACTTATGCTGAAAGCCGCCGTTTATATGGTAAAGAGGTGTACCATCGCCCATCGCGTTTTGTCGGTGAGTTACCGTCAGAATGTGTCACTGAAGTTCGTCTGAGGGCAACAGTATCCCGACCGGTGAGCCATAAGCGGCTGGGAACACCGATCAGCGCCAATGATAGTGGCTACGCTTTAGGGCAACGAGTCCGCCATCCTAAATTTGGTGAAGGAACGATTGTTAATATTGAAGGCAGTGGGGAGCATTGCCGTTTGCAGATCGCGTTTCAGGGTGAAGGCATCAAGTGGCTGGTCGCCGCTTATGCCAGACTTGAAACCGGCCAATAATAATCCGGTCGAATGTTGACAGGCTTTTTCTTCCAGACCCTGTGGATTTCAACAAAGAGGCAGTTTGAAATACGGCGGGTATAAGCGTAACATTCGCGCCTTACGATGAACGTAGGGAGTATAAGGAGACTTATGGTACATGCTGAACGCATTTAAATTAGAGAATAATCGCCTGCTCCGTCTTGAACTTGAAGAAGGTGATACATTATCCGACTCCATGTGGGTAGATTTGGTTGGGCTGGGAGATGATGATCGACTCCGGGTTCAGAACGAATTAGGACAAATCCTGGCGACCCGCACTGAGCTGGATGATATCGAGGCTTCGGCGCGTTTTTTTGAAGATGAAGATGGCCTGCACGTCCACTCATTCTTCTATTTTGAAGACGCCGAAGACCATGCTGGCAACTCGACAGTCGCATTTACCATTCGTGACGGTCGTCTCTACACATTGCGAGAGCGTGAACTCCCTGCATTCCGATTATACCGAATGCGCGCCCGCAACCAGACTATGGTTGACGGGAATGCTTATGAACTACTGCTGGACTTATTCGAAACCAAGATCGAACAGCTGGCAGATGTCATTGAAAATATCTACAGTGTGCTGGAATCCCTGAGCCGGGTCATTATGAACGGTAAACAAGGGGATGAATTTGATTCAGCCCTGTCCAATCTTGCTGAGCAGGAAGACATTGGCTGGAAAGTGCGTCTTTGTCTGATGGATAGCCAGCGCGCTCTGAACTTCCTTGTGCGTCGTGCCCGTTTGCCTGCTAACCAGTTAGAACAGGCGCGTGAAATCCTGCGGGATATCGAATCCCTGTTGCCACATAACGAGTCCCTGTTCCAGAAAGTTAACTTCCTGATGCAGGCGGCGATGGGCTTTATTAACATTGAACAGAGCCGGATTATCAAGATATTCTCCGTTGTTTCTGTTGTGTTCCTGCCCCCGACGCTGGTGGCTTCCAGCTACGGTATGAACTTCGAATTTATGCCGGAGTTACACTGGACATTCGGTTATCCGGCAGCTATTGGTGTGATGATTGCTGCGGGACTGGCACCTTACCTCTACTTTAAGCGGAAAAACTGGCTGTAACCTTTCCGGCTTCCACTCTTTAAGTCGCTCTTTTGGCGGCTTCTACTGCCTCCAGTTACATAGTCAGCTATGTTTCTGGGGGAGTTTATCTTTATACTGTGACTCGAAGTTTATTGAAGAAGAGCAAGAAGAACTGACCCGATTTACCAAGACGGCTTTGGGTCAGTTCAGTAATAATGCCGATTTACTTCCGCAAACGGCGTTGCGTATAAAGCGCATCCAGCGTAAACACAATTAAAGCAGCCCAGATAAAACCAAATGTGATCAAACGATCTGAGCCAATCTTCTCACCGTAAACCAGTGTTGCCAGCAGGAACATCAATGTTGGTGCGATATACTGGAAAAAACCCAGCGTGGATAAGCGTAGGTGAGCAGCCGCAGCGGTGAAAAACAGCAATGGGACTGTCGTAATGATACCCGCAGCAACCAGCAATAGATTCAGGGATATCGTGTTATTCAACATATTACTGGTTGGGGTATGAGTGAAAAACAGCAGGTAAGTCAGTGCAACCGGGAATACCCAAATAGTTTCAATCAACATGCCGGTTTGTGCGTCTACACCCAGTTTTTTACGGATCAGGCCATACAGGGCAAATGTTGTTGCCAGATACAGGCCAATCACCGGCACAGAGCCAAATTGCCATAGCTGAATAAAGACACCGGTAAATGCCAGCCCTACCGCAATCCACTGCATACGACGGAAACGCTCACCGAGGAATATCATTGCAAACAGCACACTGACCAATGGATTGATAAAATAACCAAGACTTGCTTCCAGCATGTGATTATTGTTGACCGCCCAGATATAAACCAGCCAGTTACTGGCAATAGTAAAGGCGGTGATACCTAACACCAGCAGATTCTTTGGTTGCTTTATTACAGTTAAAACCTGACGCCAGTGACGAGTGATTGTCAGCATCAGTACCATAAAGAAAACCGACCAGATAACACGATGCGATACGATTTCATCGGGTGGCACGTACTGTATTTCTTTGAAATAGATGGGAGCCAACCCCCAAATCAAATAAGCACCTAAGGCATATAAAATACCTTTGGCTGTCTGTGGTTCGTTCATAATATCCTTGAATGTTCAGAGAGTGTTCAGAAAAAATGAGAAGAGCTTATTAGATGTTAGCCCATAGAGCCATACAATGTGTCACTGGGTTAACCAATTTACAAGGGGTTAATAGCATGAATGATAAATAAAAAATTACACCCTGTGTAATCAGTGTTTAGCTCTGATTTTATTTGATTATTTAGGATGATAATCCAATGCAGTGTAATGAATTGATTTTTTTAATCAATCTCTAGCATTGTGGATAGAATATAAGAACTAGCAGGGTGGTCATTAAAGTTTACATCTTTACACTATCAAATTACCTGAACCCTGTTATTGTTCTAATCGGCAAGCCAAATTTATCAGGGCAGTCTACCCCTCGCACTTTGACAGCAAAATCATTATTTCTTAATTGATTACATAATTGTGCAATATCTTTCGGGGTCCAGTAGATATTTTTTCCGTATCCTATTTTCTGAATTTTTGTTAATAAACTGTCTACATTTCCCGCTTTTAATATTCTGGCGACCATTACTGCACAATTTTTGTTAACAGGATTATAGCTGTGGCTGACTTGATGATAACCATACGTTTTTCCATTATAGATTTCATTTTTTTTAGCCTGCATTTTTTCAACATCTAAGCCAATGAGGTAATACTCCAAATGAGGCTGTATTACGAAATCATCCTGAGTATTCCCGAATACTCCGGCCATGGATACAGTTCCCCGGGGTAGATTAGTATCACCAGCGAAACTCACATAGTTATTACCTGTTGTTCGTGATGGAGGTTGTACAGATGCTGAAGGCCAATCTCTTTCGGTCACATTGTAAGGCGCTGGAGGGCTGGCATCTCGTGAAAAAACAGACTCTCTTGACGGGTGTCTTTCAACTCGAGACAAAATAGAAGAGACAGAACGCCTTCTTTCACTTTGTGGCGTTGGATTGTCAGGGCAATCCGATGCCCAGGGATATTTGGGTACTCCACCAACATAAATAGCGGTGTGTCCCAGTTTCCATCTTTGACAAGGATACCAGATATAGACAACAGCAGAGACGGGTTTCCCAGAGAGGATTTCTTGTTCTGCTTTTGTTCTTGGGTTCATGGTTTGCTCCTTGTTATCTTTATTAATTGATATTTCAGTGAATAATTTTCTGAGATTTTTAGGTATTACAGGAGTTAAAAAATATTAACGCGAATTCTGTGTAACAGCGATATAACATGCTTTTTTTGACAATATCCAAAATAGCGACCAGATATGTTTGCGTAAAGTAAATTATGGCGGGATATTATTAAATCATTTAACTTCGACGATATAATGGATTGATTAATAAACATTAATCTGTGCTATTTAATCAATTATTTTTTCTGCATGACGATTTATTGAAGATAATTACTCAATTTTCATCGGATAAAACGTGGCAGAGCAGGAAGAAGAATAAGTATAAAGAATTGCTAATGTAGAATAATTCAGTTTTCATAAAATTCAGGGGATTCTAAGCAAATTATACTGAAAAAAGGAATGTATTCCTTATCACATTCCTTTATTTAAGAATATTAAACATCATCCAACCAAATAAGTCCCTGTTGCACTTGCAATATGCACTTGTTTTTCATTGTGTAATTCTATTCTGGCAACAGATACTTTATTGCCGGCACGGATAATATTACTGCTGGCCGTAAATATTTCTCCACGTCCGGGACGCAGGTAGTCAACACGCAGGTCTATCGTACCTAAAGTGGGCAGACGCTTTCTTATTTCCTCGAGCGTGATTGTTTTCATCATGTTCAGCGCCCCGCCGGCACAGACTAAACCACCTGCAACATCAAGGATTGAAGCTATGGCTCCGCCGTGTAGGATCTTTTGAGCCATATTGCCCAATAGTTTATCCTGATTGCAAAATTGAAGCTCTGCGTAGTCCTGCTCAAAACGAATCAATTCAAGTCCTAAAAGTTGGTTGAATGGCATCTGATAAATAAAAACCTCACCTATAATTTTACGCGCTTCTTCTTGTGTTAAAGGTTGAGTTGGGTGCTGTATCGTTTCCATGTTGAACTTCCTGATAATTAGAAAAATAAATTTAATATCATTAGAGCGTTATCTTTGGTTAATAACTTGTTAATTTTATGCTTTTATTTATCATCTTGCCAGTCTGAGAAGTGCTTCGAAAAAACAATTTATTGAGGAAAAAGTTACTATAAAAAATACCCGTTTCGAGTTTAGAATATCTAAGTGATTTTTTTGCTCTTAATATTCTTATCTTCTTACTTCTTTATCTTCGAACTATCACGATTAGGAAAACCAGAAATGCAATTGCGGTGGAAAATACTGGTTATTACCTGTTTATTATCAACATTAGCTTATGGCTCAGATAAACAGGCTGACGCAGTTAGAGGCAGTGTAATTTCGGCAATGCTGCAAGAATATGATTCGCCTTTTATGCTCTATCCTTATGATACAAATTATATTCTTTACACTTACAGCTCCCGGGTAAATAAACAGGCAATTAGCAGTTATGATTGGGTTGATCATGCCCGTAAAGATGAAGTTCACTTTCAGGTCAGTTTTGGTTTTCCAATATGGCGAGGTATTGTTGGTGAAAATTCATTGCTGGGGGCTTCTTATACACAGCGTTCATGGTGGCAGCTCAGTAATAAAAGAGAATCTTCTCCATTTCGTGAGACTAATTATGAACCGCAGTTATTTCTGGCATGGCTGACTGATTATGAACTTGCCGGCTGGCACCTGCGGGAAATTGAAGCGGGTATTAATCACCAGTCTAATGGTCGTCCGGAATCCACTTCCCGTAGCTGGAACCGGGTTTATGCACGGCTGATGGCACAAAAAGGAAACTGGCAGGTAGATTTGAAACCGTGGTATCGCCTGACTGAAAGTAACAAGCGTGATGATAACCCGGATATGAACCGTTATATGGGGTATTATCGCCTGAGAATCGGCTATCACTATGGTGAAAATGTATTTACCATGCAGGGGCGTTATAACTGGAACAGTGGTTATAGTGGCGGAGAGCTGGGCTGGAGTTATCCTCTATCTAAGCATGTCCGTTTTTACGCACAACTCTTCAGCGGATATGGCGAATCAATGATTGACTACAATTTCAGACAGACCCGATTCGGTATCGGTGTTATGCTGAATGATATGCTGTAATTAATTAAATATCCGTTGTTTTTTAAGTTGCCTCTTTGTTGGCTGTGTTCACTCGTTCAGGACACCGTTGTTATAAACAGACGGCTATCTAAGTTCCCGGGGGCGCTTCTTTGTTGCCGCGATGCAACTTGAAATCCACTGGGTATAATCATTTCATAAAACCAGCTCTAAAGATTGAGGAAAGGCGTGTCTACCGCAGAAGTCATCAGCACGGCATCGCTGGCTGAACAAGTATTACGAAAAACATTCGGATATCAGCAATTTCGCGCCGGACAGCAACAGGTCATCGATGCTGTTCTTGATGATCGAGACTGTCTGGTTATCATGCCGACAGGTGGCGGTAAATCAGTTTGTTATCAAATCCCTGCTCTGATGAAAGAGGGACTGACATTGGTGGTTTCTCCACTGATCTCATTAATGAAAGATCAGGTGGATCAACTCAGAGCGAATGGTATAGAAGCCGAGTGCTTAAACTCCACTCAGGATCGTGAACAACAGAGTGATATTATCCTTCGGTGTCGTCAGGGAAGCATTAAATTGCTTTACATTGCACCTGAGCGGCTGGTGTCTGATAACTTTCTCGAACAGTTATCCAATTGGCGTCCTGCTTTGCTGGCTGTTGATGAAGCACACTGTATTTCTCAATGGGGGCATGATTTCCGGCCAGAATACCGGGCGCTTGGGCAATTACGCAGGCGTTTTCCTGATCTCCCCGTTATCGCGTTGACAGCCACCGCAGATAAGACAACCCGGCAGGATATTGTCCGCCTGTTGGAACTGCGTGACCCTATCATTCACCTCAGTAGTTTTGATCGTCCTAACATTCGCTACACATTGGTTGAGAAATATAAGCCCCTTGATCAGCTTTGGGCATTCATTCGAAGTCAGCAGGGAAAAAGCGGGATTATCTACTGTAACAGCCGGAACAAAGTAGAAGAAACGGCTGAACGGCTGCAAAAGCGCGGATTGAGCGTTGCACCTTACCATGCGGGGCTGGAAAACAATCAGCGAGCATGGGTACAGGATGCATTCCAGCGGGATGATTTACAGGTAGTGGTGGCAACGGTTGCGTTTGGTATGGGGATTAACAAACCGAACGTGCGATTCGTTGTGCATTTTGATATTCCCCGCAATATCGAATCCTATTATCAGGAAACGGGGCGTGCCGGGCGTGATGGCCTGCCTGCTGAAGCGGTGTTGTTTTATGATCCGGCGGATATGGCGTGGCTGCGCCGTTGTCTCGAAGAAAAGCCTGCCGGGGAACAACAGGATATTGAACGGCATAAACTCAATGCGATGGGCGCATTTGCGGAAGCACAAACCTGCCGCCGCTTGGTCTTGCTCAACTATTTTGGTGAAAGCAAGCAAACAACCTGTGGTAACTGCGACATCTGCCTCGATCCACCGAAACGTTATGATGGTCTGGTGGATGCACAAAAAGCTCTGTCCTGTATTTACCGCGTTGGGCAGCGTTTTGGAATTGGCTATATTGTGGAAATGCTACGTGGCGCTAATAACCAGCGTATCAGGGAGTCAGGGCATGACAGGTTACCTGTTTACGGCATCGGTAAAGATCATAGTCAGGAACATTGGATGAGTGTCCTGCGCCAGCTGATCCATCTGGGGCTTATCAACCAAAATATTGCCAATTATTCTGCACTACAACTGACGGAAGCCGCGCGGCCTATTTTGCGTGGTGAAATGCCTCTGCAACTTGCAGTTCCCCGAATTCAAAGCCTGAAAAGCAGAAATCAACAAAACAAATCATACAGTGGAAACTATGATCGTAAATTATTCGCTAAATTGCGCAAATTACGAAAATCCATTGCTGACGAAAATAATATTCCGCCGTTTGTCGTCTTCAATGATGTAACACTGATTGAGATGGCAGAACAGTGCCCAATAACACCTGATGAGCTTCTGCTGATTAACGGTGTCGGGCAGCGTAAACTCGAGCGTTTTGGTGATGCCTTTATGACAGTTATCCGTGAACATTTCGAAGGATTCGAATAAACGTAGCAGTAACAATTCTGTAATCTGCAACCGGAAAGACAGCGGGTATAGAGGATGATAATGGTACCTGAAAGACTAAAAGCAAGCTGGTTAAACCGTGAGCCTCAGTTTTCTGCTTTTACAAATGGATTATTGCTGGATTTTTGGAATATCAGAGATGAACGTGAATTCATGGGTGTTGATAATATCCCTATCCGTTATGTCTCTTTCAGTTCACCTCATCATGATAAAACATTGCTAATATCTCCGGGGCGTAGCGAAAGCTATGTGAAATACCCGGAGGTAGCCTATGATTTTTACCATTTGGGTTACAATATCCTTATTATTGATCATCGCGGTCAGGGGCGTTCTGGCAGAATGCTGACAGATCCTCAGAAAGGGCATGTTGAATCGTTTGATCACTATGTAGATGATCTGGCAAAACTCATTGAACTGGAAATTTCTTCACTTAAGTCGCATCTCTGTTATGCACTGGCTCATTCAATGGGAGGGGCAATCCTGAGCTCTTTGCTGTTACGTCATGCATCGGTATTCCGTGCTGCGGCTTTATGTGCTCCTATGTTTGGTATTAATTTGCCAATGCCTCGCTGGGCGGCAAACTTTTTGGTTAATCAGGCTGAACCCTATCCTGGAAGGCGTAACAGATATGCGGTCTTAACCGGGCAATGGCGTCCATTACCCTATTTTATCAACCTGTTAACTCATAGTTATGCTCGTTACCAGCGATACTTACGCTATTATGTAGATTATCCTGAATTGCGCCTGGGTGGCCCGACTTATCGCTGGATGCGTGAAAGTATGCGGGCTGGAGATAGCCTCGTTGAGAAGGCTGGCGAAATTCAGACACCACTCATCGTCTTAAAAGCAAGCGAAGATAAGATAGTTAGTAATCGGGAGTTGTTGGCTTTTTGTGCATCTCGCCAAAAAGCCGGAGCAGGAAAAGAAGAATATAATCCTCTGGTTATCCAAGGGGCACGGCATGAAATCCTGTTCGAAAAAGACGCATTGAGAGCACAGGCTCTTAATGCGATTTGTGATTTTTTTGACCAAAATTAATTTAGCTTAGGAATTTGAACCATGTACCATGTTGTTGCTTCAGATTTAGATGGCACACTGTTATCTCCCGATCACGTATTAACACCATATACAAAGAAAATATTAAATATGCTGACGGATAAAGGAATTCACTTTATCTTTGCAACAGGGCGTCACCACATTGATGTAGGACAGATCCGGGACGGGCTGGGCATTGATGCTTACATGATCACATCAAATGGGGCGAGGGTACATAACTCACAAGGAGATTTGGTCTTCAGCCATAACCTTGCACCGGAAATTGCCCGTGATTTATGTTTGCTGGAGTTTGATAATCCGGATGTTCTGACTAACTATTACAATAACGATGAGTGGTGGGTTAATCGCGCAAGCGAGGAACAAACCGAATTCTTTAAAGTATCGGATTTCCATTACCAGATTTTCCAGCGCGACAATTTTCCGGTTAATGGGGTATGCAAGGTTTACTATACCAGCGACGACCATGATTATTTGGTTCAGCTGGAAGAAAGGATTGAAGCGCGCTGGGGAGACAAAGTCAATGTCAGCTTTTCACTGAGAAACTGTCTGGAAGTCATGTCAGGCGGTGTATCCAAGGGTGAAGCACTGGCACAGGTCTGCCAGTCCATCGGTTATGAGTTAAGTGATTGCATAGCGTTTGGGGATGGCATGAATGATCGTGAAATGCTGAGCGTGGCTGGTAAAGGCTGCATTATGCAGGGAGCACATCAGCGCCTGAAAGATACTCTGCCGGACATGGAAATCATAGGCTCTAATGCTGATGATGCGGTGTCGTGTTATTTGCAGAAAATGTATCAGGTTTGAGGGTGTTGGTTTCACCCATCAAAATATAAAAACAGCATCCGATTGGATGCTGTTTTTATATTTAAAAGACAAAATTAGCAATACTATTTTTAAATATGATAATTTCATTATTTATTATCACAAATATTATCATTTGGTTGTATGGTTATACTATTACTGTGACTTTATTTTTAATTGTTTACATTTCATGTTGCTATGCGATTTTTATCTTAATGATGTATCGTAATGAAAATTCACTGTGTAGATATAGAGGTTTTTTTATCATCATGTTTCAAAATTTATTAATTACAATCAATGAATTTTCTATGATAGTTGTTGCTGAAGTTCAATAATTAAATTCCTGTATTTTTAAAGTCTACGCGAGTAGATATTCTGGTGTGTGAAAATAATCGATGAATAAAAATAATATTGTCAGACATATTATGTTGGAGTTAAAAATTCACTGTTCCAACATTCAGGGAATACATTGTTATGCCGTATGAAAATACGGAGCCAGTTATCACTGAGTTACGCCATGCTTCTGAAGCGTGTCTGGCTACACCGGAAGGGCGAAAAGGGTTTCGGCGAGCGATTTTTTCCTGTTGGTTCGGTACGACGATGGAATATGCCGATTTCGCACTTTACGGTTTAGCTGCCGGTATCATTTTTGCTGATATTTTCTTTCCGGAAGTGACTCCGACAATGGGGTTATTAGCCAGCTTTGCCACTTATTCTGTCGGGTTTATTGCCCGTCCTATTGGTGCGCTTGTATTCGGCTGGATAGGAGATCGGAAAGGCCGTAAATTCGTCATGGTTATGACTGTCATGCTGATGGGAGTTTCAACAACATTAATTGGCTTAATTCCCGGTTATGCACATATTGGTGTTTGGGCACCGATTTGTTTGGTGATTTTACGATTTATACAGGGATTAGGCGCAGGTGCGGCATTATCTGGCGGTACTGTCATTCTGGGGGAATTTTCTCCACCTAAGCAGCGAGGTTTAGTTTCATCCATTATCGCTCTTGGCTCTAACGGAGGGACGTTACTGGCATCACTAGTCTGGTTGCTGGTTTTGACGATGGATAAAAAGAGTTTATTGGATTGGGGATGGCGTATTCCATTCCTGTGTAGCTTTTTGATTGCACTAGCCGCATTATTCATACGCCGCTATATGAGTGAAACGCCGGTTTTCGAACGCTATAAAGCAATGCTGGCAGAAGAGCGAGGCCGGGTATTAACTGAAAAAGATCAAGATAAAATATCTGAGCGTGAGTGCTGTTTTTGGCAGAGAACTCGGGCATTTTGGCTAATGGTGGGGTTGCGCATTGGCGAAAATGGGCCGTCATATCTGGCTCAGGGGTTTATCATTGGTTATGTCGCAAATGTACTGGCGATGGATAAATTTATTCCCACAATTTCTGTAGTGATAGCGTCAGTTCTGGGGTTTATCATTATTCCTCTGGCAGGTTATTTTTCTGATCGCTTTGGGCGTCGTATTACTTATCGCTGGTTTTGTCTATTACTGATTTTTTATGCATTTCCTGCTTTTTACCTGATGGAAAGTCGTGAACCTATCGTCGTTATTCTGACTATTGTTGTAGGAATGGGACTGGCTTCACTCGGTATTTTTGGTGTACAGGCTGCGTGGGGAGTTGAACTATTTGGTGTCACCAATCGTTACTCCAAAATGGCATTTGCGAAAGAATTAGGCGCGATATTATCTGGTGGTACAGCACCACTGATTGCAGCCGCTTTATTCTCTTTTAGTGGCCATTGGTGGCCTATTGCATGTTATTTTTCAGTGATGGCAGGGATCGGGTTTATTACGACATTTTTTGCACCTGAAACACGTGGCAGAGATTTGAATTTACTTGAAGATGCAATTTAATCACCTGCAATCCAATATGATGGAACTAGCATAGTTATATGAATGCCCGCTTGAAAAAAGTCACACGCAGCGATGTTGCGAAAGAAGCCGGAACATCGGTAGCTGTTGTCAGCTATGTTATTAACAATGGCCCACGCCCCGTAGCAGAAGCAACTCGTCAGCGTGTATTGGCTGCGATAAAAAAAACAGGTTATCGCCCGAATAATATTGCCAAGGCGTTAGTTTCTGGCTCAACTCATGCTTATGGTCTGATTTTGCCTGATATATCCAATCCATTCCTTTCTTCGGTAGCTCATGCCTTGCAGTTGGAGGCTTTTAAACATGGGCAGGTACTGCTGCCGGGAGATTCAGGGGATAATCGAATCCGGGAGAAGGAGCTGATTAATAATCTACTGAATCGTCAGATTGATGGTTTACTGTACACCAGCGTGGATCGTCATCCTTATATTGATTTGATTCAGGCCAGTGGAACTCCCTGCGTGATGCTCGATTGGGTTTATGCTGATTCAAATGTCAGTGCAATCCGGGTCAATGAACGGATTGCCGCATTTAAAGTGACTCAACATCTGACAGAGCATGGCTATCGGGATATTGCCATGATTTGTGGGCCTCTTAGTATGCTAAACACACAAGATCGCCTTTCCGGCTGGCGAGATGCGTTAGAACAGGCCAATCTGGCGATAAAGAAAGAATGGATTTTCTCTACAGATTATACCCGGCAGGGAGGCTATGAAGCGACGTTACGAATGTTGAAAGGGAAGTTGCCTCAGGCTTTGTTTGCTTCCAATGAGTTGCAGGCGTTCGGTTGTTTACGTGCACTGGCTGAACATAAAATCAAAGTGCCTGCCGATATTGCGTTAGTTTGTTTCAATGCGACACAGCAATCTTTATATAATGTGCCTTCTTTGACTGCTGTTCGCCAGCCGGTTGATCAAATGGCACAAACAGCGATTAAGATATTGAGAACATGGAATGGCCGGGCACAGGAGTGTGAATTCGAGTTTGAATTACAGATTGGTGAATCCTGTGGCTGCCAGCCTGAGCGATAAACTCATTTATTATCGTACTTCACTGGGTTCTGCCTGATCTAAATATCGCCTGATCAACAACACGACTGGCGCAATAAGGCTGATAGCAAAGACATAATTCCATACTAATTTGTAATCACTAACAAAAATTAGTGGAACAAGCCCTGTCGCAATGATCCTGCCGCACAGTGCGAAAAATTGCCCATATGAAAATGCCCGGCCAATTACCTCAGAATTAACTTCTTGTAGAATAAGGTTGTTGCTTGATATCCGTGATGCTGAATTACTGAATCCGAGGAAAAAACCACAGATCAGAATCACTTCAAGAGTTGGAAACAGAGCGATTATACCGAGTGCTATCGTAAAAGTGAGAGTGAACATTAGCACCAGATTGCGTTGAGGATAACGATTGGATATTTTTCCCATAATAAAACCAACCAGAATGGCACCACAGCCATAGATAATCCCGTAAGTAGCATAAGAGCTGATAGGTTGCTGAAGCACACTATCCATAAATGGGGGTTGTATGATATTGATGGTCATGATGCAAATGAAGGGAATTGCGCCCATCGACATATAGCAAAATAAGTCAGTTTTTAAAAATGACAAAGGAAGCGTAGATTGCTGAGATTCAGGTGCTCTTCCATGTTTGATATTTCTGGCGTTATAAGGGATTACTGCCAGTATAATAAGGGAAATAAACGCCATGCATGCCAGTAGCATAAAAATATCAATATTGGCTGAACCAGAAAAGGCAACGACTAATAATGCTGCAATGAGTGTCGAAGACTGAGATTCTATTTCGAGAATGGCATTAATACGATACAGCTCACTAGCCTGAAAAACATCTTTAATAAATCCCTGCCGGGTTGTATAGAAAACAGCGAAATAAATCTGAATGCAGATATAGGCACAGATTAGGGCATATAATTGGTTCGAAAATGTACTACCTGAGAGAGAAAGAAACAGAAAAAGTATCAGAACCGCAATGGTGATAAACATCAGGATTGATTTTCGGTTGAAAGAATCGATTATTCTGCCAATAAAAGGAGTGAGACAAAGTACTAAAACAGCAGAAAACATGGCAGTTGTTGCCAGAGAAGAAGGATCCCCGGCATTATTGCTGATATACCACGGAATAAGATACATTCCTATTGCAACGGCAATTGAAGAGAAAAGATTTGCTATCAGGAAAAAAGTTATTAGTAACCATGGCCTGCCGGATAAGGTTTTCATATTAACTCGAACGATAAGAATATGTTTGTTATTTAAGCTGAGATAATAGGGTTTTGTTAAATTTATGTAAATGGCGTCACTGGTGTAACCGCATTTTTTGCATTTGTGCGATGATTAATAACTGATTAGAGTATTTTTCAGAGGCACCATTCCTTTTTTTGATGATTTAATTAATTATAAGCATGCTATGAAAATATTATTTTATGGTCGGTTAATGCTGCATTAATTTGCTTTTTTTTTCTGATTAATTGATAGCTAACTTTGATATGAAGTAGAAGAATATATATTGAAATTACATTGTATTTCATATTGGGCAGATTTTATTGATTAAATATCTTAGAATCACATGGTTTGTTTAATATTATTCCTTTAAGGGCTATGTGTGGACTTTAAAATATAATTGAGTATAAAATCTAGCATCCTTTATAGTTTGTCTCCTTTTGTTTTATTAAATTTTCTTTTAAAGAAGTAATATTATGAATTGGTATGTTCAGGTTTTAAAAAATTACGCTGATTTCTCCGGGCGTGCACGTCGTAAAGAATATTGGATGTTTTACTTTTTTAACATGCTGGCATTTTTGGCCGTTTGCATATTAGGTGCAATTCTCGGTGAGACCATCGGACTTATATTAGTTGTTCTCTATGCGTTAATCACTTTTATTCCGTCACTGGCAGTAACGGTACGTCGCCTGCATGATACTGATCGCTCTGGCTGGTGGTTCTTACTGGTTTTTGTCCCGATAGGCGGTATTGTGGTATTTATCTTTACGCTTCTGGAAGGTACAGAAGGCAGTAATGACTACGGTGCTGACCCGAAGGGACTGCGTTAATATAGTAATATCTCTTTGATCTTTTTCTTTAGTTTGCCAAAACTATCAAAACGCTGCTTATGATTTTATAACAGCGTTTTCTTATCAATAAAAAATCATCTTATTCTGTCATCGTTGCCTGATTTTTAATTTTCCCTTCTTCCTCGCAGAAGCAAGTAAACTAATATTCCACTCAATACTATTACCGCCATAATAATAGGTGTTTGTTGGGCGATGCTGGACTCCAGCACAGCCCCGAAAGAGATATATCCGACAGGAACGCTAAGGTATCGGGTAGAGGTAAATAGAGTCATTATCCTGCTAAACAGATTTTCAGGTACTCTGCGTTGAATCAACGTAATTTCTACTGGCGCAGCAAAACCAATGCCACAGCCGATGGTAAGAAGCTGAATAAACAGAATATATTGCCCACTGAATAGAGGCAAAGACAGGAAGCATAACCCAAGCAGGCTATAACCAGAGAGAAGGATCCGATGGCTGGAAAAGTATTTTCCATAGATACCGTACAGCAAAGAGGAAAGAGCGGTGCCTATGCCAAAGCATGTCATTGAAATCCCGAGGCTGATAACGGAATTAAATTCGGTTTTATTGACGTAAGGCAGATAAACGGTCAGGAATGGGGTGATAACAAAATTGATTATTGAACTTAGGATGAGAACAGAAAACAGTTCCTTCTCTGATTTAATATAGCTCAAGGCTTCAAAAAAATAGCGATGTGGCAGAGAAGGGGTTTCCGTTATCTGGTTTATATCAGCGACAAAATGTTTTTTCAGAATAATGATACCGAGGGCAACAACTAAAAAACTCACGGCATCAAAGTATAATGCGTTGATTGTACCAAGCATGGCGATAATGAGTGAGCCAAAAGCCGGGCCAACAAGATCACAAATATTTTCAATGGTACTGTTTATGCCATTGATTAATTCATTCTCTCTTTTATGCTGTTTTATTTTTCCATATAAAAGGTTAAAACCACCGACTTTAGTCGGTCAGCTTTAGCTGCGATACTGTGTTGCACGAGAGGTGCAATATGGATTACAGATATGGCAGCCACAC
>NZ_CAWQJR010000195.1:0-73267 GCF_963894935.1 Xenorhabdus sp. PB61.4 | reverse complement strand
AAAATAAACTCAATTATTTGTACAAATTTTGTAATTTATCAATGTGTAATTGATCAAGTTGCAGTTTATCGAATTGCAATTTATCAAAATAATCCATAAATGAAAGATTGATATGTTGTGGAATAAGAATAGCAATTACTACAAGTAAAACTGCTATAAATCGCTCTGCTTTTTTACGTTCTTTTCCCCTCAAGATAGGAATTCGAAAACGCATTTTCAGTGGCCATAAGAGAGGAATACCTGCGGGTGTCAGCATATCTGCGATTAGGTGGCTAATATACCCTATGAGCATGGCATGGATAAAATCAGTTGGTATAGGCCACTCAGGGGGTATTTCAGTCTGAAACAGAACAACACCGACTGTCAGAGCCAGTAGGCTATGAGTGAACCCTCTGTGCCCGCAAAGCCGGGCAATAGGAACGGAAATAAAACGGAATAGTCTACCTAAAGTTGAATGTGGATGATCAATATCTGGTAATAAAGAAGCCAAAAGTACACCGGGAATCATGTGGAACCAATCCCCCTGTGCTATTTCTGGAGTGATTTCTAGCTGGTGAGCCAATACAAGGCTGGCAACTGAAAAGAGAAGGTGTCCTTCTGCTGTCATAATTATTTATACTAGATTGTTTGTTGTATTGATTACTGGAGCTGATTGCTGTTTATGTATACAGTGCGCTAGTATAGAGGGTTTTATCCTGGTTGAACAGGGGGTAAACAAGAAAAATCTTTTATTTATTAACATATAACACTAATATTTAACTGGCCCTTGCCCAGAACATATATCTATACTCAATGGATTTTACATTGCATCGTGGCGGCAAGGGAGCAGTAAATTAGTCAAAAATGAACTTGCCCAGCCAATAAAAAGGAAATTTGAAAGGCGAGGAGTATATGCTTCTGGTGATTAATTCACTTACTTTCGCGTTACAACTTGAAATCTTTTGGATATATGCGCATGAGGAGTATCAATGACGTATTCACAGGCAAGGTATGTAGCTATCACGAAGCGGCTATTGGGTTGGATTATTTTTATACCCGCTTTTTTGTCAACTTTAGTTTCAGTAGTCAATTTGGTATGGCTGCATGGAGTTAAAGGTGATGGTATTAACGCAGTCTTGAATGATTTTTTAAAAATGATGGCTGACGTGATTAAGTTCAATACACCGTTTTTAGATTTTTTTTGGAGACATTCTCCAACACCAGATTATGTGGTGGCGCTCACAGGAGCGAATGCTAGTTTTTTAGTCATCTATTTCCTGATGTTTGTTGGTTTGGCGATGAGCGCATCTGGTTTAAGGATATACCGTCAATTCAAATTTATTAGGGAACAGATTGAAGATCATGTGATCCTTGAGAAAGCAAAAGAAAGTGATGTCACTAAAGAACAGCTGGAAGCTAAGGTAGAATTCCCACGTCACTCATTATTCAGTCAAATATTCACTCTCTATATATCACCTATTATTATTGGTGCAATTGCCTATTTTTTATCAAAATTATTAGGTTGGTGATGCAATATCATAGCTGCGGGATACTGAGTTCCGCAGCTACATCGTATCTGTTGTTTTTCAGATTGCATCTTTGTTGGCAATGCTTGCTCCTCCCTGTCAGTATTTTCATAAACACTACTCCAGTGGACTCGTTTTCTTGCCACTACAGCGTAGTTTGAAATTAATTAAGTATATATTTGTCTGTTTCATAAATTTCACAAAAAGAAATTAATATAATTAATCTTTTGTTATAGTTTAGCTTTCTTACCTCCTTTGATTTTTTATTAATAAAATAATAAACAAGCAAATTTAGATTGATCTAGTTAACTCTTCGATTAGATTTTAAATCTGATTATGTAGCTATTCTGAATCAGATCGGATTTTTATTCGGATAATATATTATCAATGATACTTTGTGCAGTGATAAAATTATCTCCGCCAAAAAGGTTACAGCGATTCAATAAATAATAGAGTTGATAGAGAGGCTGCCGTTCGATGAAATCTGACGGTAGTGGCCAAACGCTTTGATAGCCATCAAGAACCTGTAGAGGGAGCTCAGGGTAAAAAGGAAGCATAGCGAGATCACACTCACGATCCCCCCAATAACAGGCAGGATCAAATGCAACGACACAATTGTGATTTAAAGATGCACAATTCGTTGGCCATAAATCACCATGCAATAAAGATGGTTCAGGTTGATGAGAGTGCAGTTTATTACTGATTTTTTCAACAATTGCATCGATGTTTCCGAATACCATGCCATTATCTGATGCAAGTTGTAATTGCCAGCCAATACGCTTTTCTGCATAAAATTGGTTCCAGCGTTTTTGCCATCCATTAGGCTGGATTGTCGTTCCAAGCATGTTGTCAAAATCAAAACCAAATTTGGGTTGTTCATTCCATTGGTGAAGCCGGGCAAGTTGTTGACCAAAACAGTATGCGTTGTGGGCATCAAATGGTTTGATAGGAAGATATTCGAGTAAAAGGAAGCTATGATTACGGTCATGCCCAACGCCATAGACCTCAGGTACTTTGGTTGTGTTGCTACGGGCTAATAATTCCAGTTGTTCCGCTTCTGTTTTAAAGATAGGCAACATTTCTTTCGTATTGGACTTAACAAAGATATGCTGATCGCCGTACTCAATAGACCAAGAGCGGTGAATATCTCCCCCTGATAATTCCGTTTTGTTGCGGATTTCTGCCTCTTCAAAATGTTCACTTAATAGACGGCTAACAGTTTGCCACATGACTCACCTCATTAAGTTGACAATTACTATGCTCATATTACATACAGATGCAGTGGTTGAACAGTTTAAAACAGAATTTAAATCCTGATTAGCGGGCCATATTTAAATTAGATATAGGCCCCCTAATTTGATTTTACTGAAGACTCACACTGATGGGGATAATATATCCTTGGCCTGTTTTCTATGCATTTTCTTTCTGGCTAATTTTATTTGGTCATAAATAACGGCAAATGCGAAGAAAATAGCCTGAATGATAACAATGCATGCTCCGGTTTCACCATCAATGTGGAAGCTGACTATTGTACCAAGTACACTGGATGTGACTGATGCTATTATGGCAACAATCATCATACGTTCAAAATTCCGACATAAGATAAAAGCAATGATCCCGGGAGATATTAACATTGCAATAACCAGAATAATCCCAACAGCTTGTAATGAGGCAACAATGGTTAGAGCCAAAAGAGATAATAAGCCATAATGCAGCAATTTTACTGGTAAACCGACAACTTTTGCCTGATTAGGATCAAAGCAATATAGCATGAAATCCTTACGTTTCAGAAGAACAACGGCCAGAGTGAATCCTGCAATACACATTATTTGGATTAGTTCATTTTGGGTAATACCGAGGATACTGCCGAATAGAATATGGGTCAAATGTTGTTCTGTATCTATGCGGGTAAAAAGGACCAGACCAAATGCAAACATGCCAGAAAACACAACACCCATAACGGTATCTTCCTTAACCCGGCTGTGCTCTTTCAGATATCCAGTGGCAAATGCGCAAAATATTCCGGAAAGGAAAGCACCTATTACAAGTGGTATTCCTGCAACAAATGCCAGAACAATTCCCGGCAATACTGCGTGGGAAATGGCATCTCCCATTAATGACCACCCCTTCAGCACTAAATAGCATGATAGTACTGCGCAGACAGTTCCCACGACGATCGCAGCCACAATGGCACGTTGCATAAAATCATGCATAAAAGGTTCTGTGATGAACTCAATCAAGGTATTCATGAGTGCTCTCCCTGAGTAAGTGCCTGAGATTCTTTTTTAGCTCGTTGGCGAGAGGCCAGCATACCGTGCTTAGGCGCAAAGAAGAAAGCCAGCAGGAAAATCAGTGTCTGTAAGGTAACGATGACTCCTCCGGTTGCACCATTAAGGAAGTAGCTAATATATGCGCCTATACAACTGGTTAAAGCACCTATGGCAACTGAAATGATAAGCAGGTTCTTAAAGCGGTCTGTCAGCAGATACGCAGTTGCTCCTGGAGTTACGACCATAGCAATAACCAAAATAGCGCCAACTGTCTGTAAGGCTGCAACAGTACAGGCGCTTAATAAAGTGAAGAAAATAATTTTCAGGCGTAATGGGGATAACCCGATAGATCGGGCATGGTTTTCATCGAAGAACACAACCAGTAGATCTTTCCAGAGCAGCATCAGCACAATAAAAGATACAGCAATAATGATTTCTACCTGCAATACATCTTCATCAGCGATCCCCAGAATATTGCCGAGGATGATGGTTTGTACATTAACGGATGTCGGATTTAAAGAAACGATCAATAACCCGGCAGCAAAAAAAGTGGAAAATATAAACCCAATCACGGCATCTTCACGTAATCGTGTGATGTGGCGTACGAGAGTCATCGATAATGCTGCAAGCATACCGGTAAAAAAAGCACCGCCGGCATAAGGTAAACCGAGGGCATAGGCACCGGCAACTCCGGGCACCACAGAGTGGGAGAGGGCATCCCCCATCAGTGACCAGCCTTTTAGCATTAAATAGGCTGACAAGAAAGCACAGACAGCGCCGACAATGGCACTTACCCACATGGCCTTCACCATATAGTTATAATTAAATGGCTGTAGCAACAGTTCCATCATAACTGTTCGTCCTTCTGTTTTTGACTTTGTCGTGGAGGAACATGATTATCATGACCGTAAAATACGGCAGCGCGCTCATCATCTGTAATGACGGTCAGGGAACGAGGATCGTCATCGTCATGGAGTTCAGGGCCAGAGAGATTGATATGACGTAAAACACCGCCAAATGTGGTTTCCAGATTCTTCTGCGTGAATGTAGTTTCAGTTGGGCCACTGGCCAGAACGGTGCGATTAATCAAAATAACATGGTCACAAAATTCGGGAACACTGCCGAGGTTATGTGTGGAGACTAAAATTAAGTGTCCTTCATCACGCAGGTCACGAAGCAAATCAATAATGGCATTCTCAGTTTTAACATCTACCCCGGTAAAAGGTTCATCTAAAAGTAGAACCTTTCCTTCCTGAGCCAGTGCGCGTGCCAGAAATGCCCGTTTTTTCTGTCCACCAGAAAGTTCACCGATTTGTCTGTCACGCAGTTCAATCAGCCCGACACGTTCCAGTGAACGGTGTACGATTTGATGGTCGAGCTTACTGGGCCTGCGAAGGAAGCCCATTTTCCCATAGCGCCCCATCATCACCACATCAGAAACCAGAACCGGAAAGTTCCAGTCTACTTCTTCGGTTTGTGGAACGTATGCAATGATATTCTTTTTCAGTGCTGTTTTTATGGATTGCTCATTAAGGGTAACTTTTCCTTGAGATGGAGTAACTAACCCCATAATAGTTTTGAATAATGTCGATTTCCCACTGCCATTCATTCCTACTAATGCACATATGGTGCCGCCTGTGATATCAAAGCTCGCATCATAAATTGCAGTATGGCCGTTGTTGTAAGTAACAGTAGCGTTATCGACTAATAAATGTGGCTTTTCAAATAATGATGATGCGTTTTTCATTGATTAAATCCTTTTGCGATAGTATCGACTGTCATATTCAACAGATCGATATAGGTAGGAACAGGGCCTTTTGCTGTAGAGAGGGAATCAACATAAAGTACGCCGCCATATCGTGCCTCGGTCTCTTTGCTGACTTGTTTTGCGGGTTTATCTGAAACAGTACTTTCACTGAAAACAACAGGGATTTTATGTTCTATCATCGTATCGATGACACGGCGGACCTGCTGTGGTGTACCTTGTGCTTCGGCATTAATTGGCCATAAATAGACCTCTTTGAAACCATAGTCTTGTGTGAGATAGCTAAATGCACCTTCACTGGTTACCAGCCAGCGTTCATTTTCAGGAATACGAGAAAGGCGCTCTCTTAATGGCGCATCCAGTTTGGCTATCTTGTCAGCATAAATTTTGGCGTTACGGTTATAAGTATCTGCATTTTGTGGATCGTTTTTGACTAAAGCCTTACGGATATTTTCGATATAAATAAGAGCGTTATTCGGAGACATCCAGGCGTGAGGATTAGGGTTCTGATTATAAGGCCCTTCGCGGATCGGGAGTGGGGTAATACCTTCGGTGATTACAGCGACAGGAATATCCTGCATATTTTCAAAAAAACGTTCAAACCAACGTTCCAGATTTAACCCGTTCCAGAGGATTAGATCAGCTCGCTTCGCCTTAATGATATCTTTAGGGGTGGGTTGGTAATCGTGAATTTCTGCGCCGGGTTTTGTAATGGATTCAACAATAGCAGCATCCCCTGCGACATTTTGAGCCATATCCTGAATAATGGTAAATGTAGTTACAACCCTGAATTTTTTATCTGCATGAGCTTGCAGGCTGAATAAGGTAACAGTGAAGAGGGTAATAGTCATACTGAGTATCGGGAGAACAGAAAAAGAACGTTTTTTGTTCATTGTTGTAAACCTTATTTGTTATACATGTGATTGTTGATAATGATTATCAATATCATCTTTGTAAAGTCAAGGTGATACAGTGATATGATTGATAATTTTGCAGGTTATCCTGAATTTTTCTGGTTTCTAAAATCACTATGCGAACAAAAAAACAACATGTTGTCTAGTGTTTTGAAGTTTATTGAATATAACTGCCTCAATTTATTTTGATGAGATATTTAAAAATATTTTCATTTTATTCATAAAATTATATATGCTTTATAAGGTTAATTTTAGTTTAGGAGAACTTTTCGTGAGATTAAAGTTTATTCATGTTCATATTTTTCTGATGATATTGCTAACAGGATGTACAAATCAGGAATCTCAACAAGTAAAAAATGACCATAAATCAATATCGAAAAGAATATTCGGCGACGATGGCATTATGGGGTCGCAGAATAAATTGAATAATCAGAGAAGAGCAACACCCTTTGATAATTTTATTGCACAGTCTGCAAAACGTTATGGGGTGGATGAAGTTTTGATCAGGGCAATTATTCAGGTTGAATCCGGTTTTCGCCCAGAAGTTATCAGCAAATCTAATGCAGTTGGATTGATGCAGATTAAAGCCTCTACAGCAGGTAAGGATGCCTATCGACTGAAAGGTAAGTCAGGGCAGCCCACTATGCGTGAATTGAAAGACCCTGAAACGAATATTGATCTTGGTACTGCCTATATCAGTATTTTGAAAAAACAGCATCTAAGCGGAATTATTAATCCTGAAACTTTATATTATGCAACAATAGTTGCCTATGTTAATGGCACAGGGGCGTTATTGCGGACATTTGATTCAGATCGTAAGCTGGCGATTAATAAAATTAACCGAATGACACCGAATGAATTTTATCAGTATGTCCAGAATAATCATCCTGCACCACAGGCACCTCGTTATTTATGGAAAGTGAAGAATGCCTACCTCAATTTAGAGTGATTTTTAGAGAATTTTGTGGGGTTATAGATTTTAAAAAAGGACAGAATTACTTCGTCAGCATCAGTATTAGCCATACAAGTGGTATGAAACAGGAAAATTTGAATATGGCATTCATACTATAGTTATCTATGTAAACAATGACGGTGAATGTATGTTTGATGACTTGCTGAACTGGGTAATAAAAAATTACTCTGCTATAGCATCAATATTGTCTGCTTTGACAGCGTTTCTCGGAGGTATCTGGGTCATGCTTAAAAATGTCTATAGCAGCCTGAATTTTTTTAGGAATAGAAGGCTCACAAACAATATTGATTATCTTGAGAAATATGATGAATACCTGAGTGAGGAAGATAAAGTCTATATTAAAGATATTATTACTTCTGAGATTATGTTTAAAGTGACTAAGGTTAAATCAAAGGATCTTAGGCACTTAGTCATGCAATTAACCAGTCTAGGCATTGAAGCAGGGTATATATTCGATATTAAAAGATTAAAAAGATATGTCATGGTGAATTCGGATTTTGCAAAAATAAAAATTGATGCTTCTTATGTTTTCAATTATTGGATTGAGAAATTAATGTCTGTTGTTATTTTTGTTTTGATGCTTTTTATTGCATTTAAAATATTATATGTGGATGGTCAGGATATTAGTAGTCTGAATACGGTAGTTATGATATTTCTGATGGTTATTTTAGAATTGCTGGGGATCTGTTTTTTGACGTTAAGTGTATCACCGGGGCGAATAAAAAGAATAAATGCAGAATTGTCGAAGCATAAATTGAGTGATTAGCGTTCAAGTCTTTTCAAACCTTGGGTCAGGAAATCTTGGGGACTGAGAAATTACAGGAAAACAGCCGTTTTTTTGACTAAAAGAATTTATGCCCATTGAATAATAATACCTATGTTGTTCTTTTTATTTGTTGCTGAATGATATGGGTGATAACATCCTCCGTCGAGTTAAAGCGGTGTACATGAGTCGTTTGTCATTTTGTGTACTTAACTGTGTACATAACTTGCATGGTGCAGCAAGTGCCCGCAATTAACGTATTGAATTCTTGAGGTAAATATTTCATACAAGTGATCTTTCGTGTGGGTCACCACTGTAGATAAGGATTTTAAATGCCTGTAATTACTCTTCCTGACGGTAGTCAACGTCAATTTGAGCACGCCGTTTCTGTCATGGATGTTGCTCGCGATATCGGTACTGGTTTGGCAAAAGCGTGTATCGCTGGTCGTGTTAATGGCGAATTGGTAGATGCGTGTGAATTAATCGAAACAGATTCCACACTGGCCATTATTACCAGTAAAAATGAAGAAGGTCTGGAAATTATCCGCCATTCATGTGCGCATTTGCTGGGTCATGCAATCAAACAACTGTGGCCTGACACCAAAATGGCAATTGGTCCGGTGATTGATAATGGCTTCTATTACGATATCGATTTGGATCGCTCTTTGACTCAGGAAGATATCGAGCTGCTTGAAAAACGCATGATGGAGCTTGCCAAGAAAGATTATGATGTTATCAAGAAAAGGGTAACCTGGCAGGAAGCTCGTGATGCTTTTGCAGCTCGTGGTGAAGAGTATAAGATCCAGATTCTGGATGAGAATATCAGCCGTGATGATCAACCTGGTTTGTATCATCACGAAGAATACGTAGATATGTGCCGTGGCCCACATGTACCTAACATGCGTTTCTGCCATTATTTCAAATTGCAGAAAGTTGCAGGTGCATACTGGCGTGGCAACAGTGACAACAAAATGTTGCAACGTATTTATGGTACTGCATGGGCAGATAAAAAGCAGCTGAGTGCTTATTTATTACGTCTGGAAGAAGCGGCAAAGCGTGACCATCGTAAAATTGGTAAGCAGCTTGATCTATATCATATGCAGGAAGAAGCGCCGGGTATGGCTTTCTGGCACAATGATGGCTGGACAATTTTCCGTGAGCTGGAAACGTTTGTCCGTGTCAAGTTAAAAGAGTACCAATATCAGGAAGTAAAAGGCCCATTTATGATGGACCGTATCCTGTGGGAAAAAACGGGGCACTGGGAAAACTATAAAGAAAATATGTTCACCACCTCGTCGGAAAACCGTGAATACTGTGTAAAACCGATGAATTGCCCGGGGCACGTCCAGATTTTTAATCAGGGACTAAAATCCTATCGGGATTTACCACTGCGTATGGCTGAATTTGGTAGCTGTCATCGTAATGAGCCTTCAGGCGCTCTGCATGGCTTGATGCGGGTTCGTGGCTTTACTCAGGATGATGCGCATATTTTCTGTACTGAAGATCAAATTCTTCAGGAAGTCAGCAGCTGCATCAAAATGATTTATGATGTATATGGTACATTTGGTTTTGAGAAGATTGTTGTTAAACTATCGACTCGCCCGGAAAAAAGAATTGGTACTGATAAACAGTGGGATGAAGCAGAAGCAGATCTCGCTGAGGCCTTGAAAACAAATGGTATTGAATTTGAGTACCAGCCGGGTGAAGGTGCATTTTATGGACCTAAAATTGAATTTACTTTGTATGATTGTTTGGATCGAGCGTGGCAATGTGGTACTGTGCAGCTCGATTTTTCATTGCCGGCGCGTTTGAGTGCGTCGTATGTCGGTGAAAATAACGAACGTAAGGTTCCTGTAATGATCCACCGGGCTGTTCTGGGTTCCCTTGAACGCTTCATTGGTATCCTGACAGAAGAATATGCCGGGTTTTTCCCGACATGGCTGGCACCTCAACAGGTGGTTGTCATGAATATTACCGATGGTCAGTCAGATTATGTACAGGAATTGGTTAAAAAACTTCAAGATGTAGGCATTCGTGCAAAAGCAGACTTGAGAAACGAGAAGATTGGCTTTAAAATTCGCGAACACACTCTGCGTCGTGTACCTTACATGCTTGTCTGTGGTGATAAAGAGGTCGAGTCAGGAAAAGTTTCCGTTCGTACCCGCCGCGGTAAAGATTTAGGTAGCATAGATGTCAGCGAATTCTCAGAGAAGTTGCTGGCAGAAATACGCAGTCGCAATCTTCGTCAATTGGAGGAATAAGGTATTAAAGGCGGAAAAAGAATTCAACCGGCGCGCCCAAATCGCATTAATGAAGAGATTCGCGCCTCTGAAGTTCGTTTAACTGGGTTAGATGGCGAGCAGATTGGGATTGTCAATCTGAGAGAAGCTCTTGAAAAAGCTGAGGAAGCTGGTGTTGATTTGGTGGAAATCAGCCCAAATGCCGAACCGCCGGTTTGTCGTATCATGGATTACGGCAAGTTCCTCTATGAGAAGAGTAAGTCAATCAAAGAACAGAAAAAGAAACAAAAGGTTATTCAGGTCAAGGAAATTAAATTCCGTCCTGGTACAGATGAAGGCGACTATCAGGTCAAACTACGCAACCTGATTCGTTTTCTGGAAGATGGCGATAAAGCCAAAATCACCCTGCGTTTCCGTGGACGTGAAATGGCGCATCAACAGATTGGCATCGAAATGCTTAACCGTATTCGTGAAGATTTGAGTGAACTGGCAGTGGTCGAATCCTTCCCATCGAAGATCGAAGGCCGTCAGATGATCATGGTGCTCGCTCCTAAGAAGAAATAGTCAGGCATACAAGTAGCAGGCTCCAACCAGTTTGGAAGGGGTCTGTTCGCCTTACTAGTTCGTTGTAATTAACAATGCGAAGTGGATATTAAAATGCCAAAGATTAAAACAGTACGCGGCGCAGCTAAACGCTTCAAGAAAACTGCCAGTGGTGGTTTCAAGCGTAAGCACGCTAACCTTCGTCACATCCTGACTAAAAAATCAACTAAGCGTAAACGTCATTTACGTCCAAAAGGCATGGTCTCCAAAGGTGATCTGGGCCTGGTTGTTGCTTGTCTGCCATACGCATAAGCAAGCATTTTTTTAGATTAGAACTCAGAGACGATAGGAGAAGTATATGGCTCGCGTAAAACGTGGTGTTATTGCCCGTGCACGTCACAAGAAAATTTTGAAACAAGCGAAAGGTTACTACGGTGCCCGTTCGCGCGTTTATCGTGTTGCTTTCCAGGCTGTTATCAAAGCTGGTCAGTACGCTTACCGTGACCGCCGTCAGCGTAAACGTCAATTCCGTCAATTGTGGATTGCTCGTATCAACGCTGCTGCACGTCAGAACGGCATGTCTTACAGCCGTTTCATCAACGGCCTGAAAAAGGCTTCGATTGAAATCGACCGTAAGATTCTGGCTGATATCGCTGTATTCGACAAAGTAGCATTTGCTGCTCTGGTTGAAAAAGCGAAGGGCGCTCTGGCATAAGTCAGGTTAAAAGAGGGAGCCTTTGCTCCCTCTTTTACTTTTTTTCAAAATATGCTTACTATTAGCTGGATTAGCCAGTTCATAAATAGTCGGGTTGAAAAGGGTACGGGAGAGAGAATAAAAATGATGAAGTTAGCCTTTTTTCGTTTCTTTTTTTACTTTAGCGCCTGAAATAAGGGGGCTTTGCGCGTAAGAAAAGAAACGAAAAACAGCGCTTGAGCCTCCGGTCTGGAGGCTTTTTTATTTTTATGACCTCATTAAGAGACAAAAATTCTGAGGGCATAGTCGATAACAACTAAAAGGCCATCTGGCCGAAGGAAGAGGAAAACGATGTCACATCTTACTGAGCTGGTTGCAAACGCAAAAGCAGCCGTAGAAGAAGCCCAGGATGTTGCCGCGTTGGATTTGGTGCGAGTTGAATACCTGGGAAAAAAAGGCCATTTAACTCTCCAGATGTCATCGCTGCGTGACTTGTCTGCCGAGGAGCGTCCAGCGGCAGGGGCTGTTATTAACCAGGCAAAACAAGAAGTCCAGGAAGCTTTGAATGCACGTAAAGCCAAATTGGAAGCAGATGTTCTGAATGCCCGTCTGGCAGCAGAAAAAATTGATGTTTCATTGCCTGGCCGTCGTATGGAAAATGGCGGATTACATCCAGTCACTCGTACGATTGAACGAATTGAAACTTTCTTTGGTGAGTTAGGTTTTTCTGTTAAAGCTGGTCCGGAAATTGAAGACGACTACCATAACTTTGACGCGCTGAATATCCCTGCACATCACCCGGCTCGTGCTGATCACGACACATTCTGGTTTGATGCAAAACGTTTGCTACGTACGCAAACGTCAGGTGTTCAGATCCGCACAATGAAAGAAGGTCAGCCACCTATCCGTATCATTGCACCAGGTCGGGTATACCGGAATGATTACGATCAGACACATACCCCAATGTTCCATCAGATAGAAGGATTGATTGTTGATAAGAATATCAGCTTCACCAATCTGAAGGGCACGCTGCATGATTTTTTGAATAACTTCTTTGAAGAAGATATGCAGGTTCGTTTCCGCCCATCCTATTTTCCGTTTACTGAACCATCCGCAGAAGTTGATGTGATGGGTAAAAATGGCAAATGGCTGGAAGTATTAGGCTGTGGCATGGTTCACCCGAACGTATTGCGTAATGTTGGCATTGATCCTGAAGTTTATTCTGGTTTTGCCTTTGGTATGGGAATGGAACGCTTGACGATGCTGCGTTATGGTGTCACCGATCTACGTGCTTTCTTCGAAAATGATTTGCGTTTCCTCAAACAGTTTAAATAAGGCGGGAATATTTCATGAAATTCAGTGAACTCTGGTTACGCGAATGGGCGAATCCTGCCATTAGTAGCGAAGAACTGTCTGATCAAATCACCATGGCAGGCTTAGAAGTTGATGGCGTTGAAAAAGTAGCGGGTCAATTTAACGGTGTTTTCGTCGGTGAAGTTGTTGAATGTGCTCAACACCCGAACGCAGACAAATTGCGCGTCACAAAAGTTAATGTTGGTGGAGATAGGCTCCTCGATATCGTTTGTGGTGCACCAAATTGCCGTCAGGGCCTGCGTGTAGCAGTTGCTACCGTTGGTGCTGTATTACCAGGTGATTTTAAAATTAAAGCGGCCAAATTACGTGGTGAGCCGTCAGAAGGCATGCTTTGTTCGCTTTCTGAGCTGGGAATTAGCAACGATCACGATGGCATTATTGAATTACCAGCTGATGCGCCAATTGGTACCGATTTGCGCGATTACATGAAATTGGATGATAGTGCGATTGAAATCAGCATTACGCCTAACCGCGCAGACTGCCTGAGCATTCAGGGCGTTGCCCGCGATGTTGCCGTTATCAATAAATTGTCCATGAATGAGCCGGAAATCGAGCCTGTTAAACCCGCTACAGATGCGACATTCTCTATTCGTGTTGACGCTCCAGAAGCTTGTCCGCGTTATTTAGGGCGAGTTATCAATAACGTCAATGTCGAAGCAGAAACGCCACTGTGGATGCGCGAAAAACTGCGTCGTGGTGGAGTTCGTTCTATCGATCCTGTTGTTGATGTCACTAATTACGTGTTGCTTGAGCTGGGCCAGCCATTACACGCGTTTGATTTAGAGCGTTTAGACGGTTCTATTATTGTCCGTCTGGCAGAGCAGGGTGAAAAATTAACCCTGCTGGATGGAAATGAAGTGGAACTTTCTGCTGATACGCTTGTGATTGCTGATGAAAAGCAACCACTTGCAATGGCAGGAATTTTTGGCGGCGAATATTCTGGTGTTAGTACAAAAACACAACATATTCTGCTGGAGTGTGCTTTCTTTGCACCATTGGCAATTACTGGCCGTGCCCGTCGTTATGGTTTGCATACAGATGCCTCTCATCGTTTCGAACGTGGCGTTGATCCGCAGTTGCAATTTAAAGCAATGGAATACGCAACACAGTTACTGGTTGCTATTTGTGGTGGGGAAGCTGGTGAAATTATTGATGTTACCAGTGAGTCTCATTTACCAAAGCCAGCAACTATTACATTGACTCGTAATAAATTGGATCGTTTGATTGGTCATCATATTGCTGATGAGCAGGTAACGGACATCCTGAGCCGTCTGGGCTGTCAGGTAACAGTTCAGAATGGTAATTGGGAAGCAGTAGCTCCGAGCTGGCGCTTCGACATGCAGATTGAAGAAGATCTGGTTGAAGAAGTTGCCCGTATTTATGGCTACAACAATATTCCTGATGTACCTGTACGCGCCGATTTGGTCATGACTTCACACCGTGAAGCTGATTTATCTCTTAAGCGTGTCAAAACTATGTTGGTGGACAAAGGTTATCAGGAAGTTATCACCTATAGCTTTGTTGATCCGAAACTCCAGCAGCAATTACACCCGCAACAGGAAGCATTAATTCTGCCAAATCCGATTTCGGCTGATATGTCAGCAATGCGCTTGTCTTTGCTAACCGGATTACTGACGACAGTTGCTTATAATCAGAACCGTCAGCAACACCGAGTGCGATTATTTGAATCAGGTCTACGTTTTGTGCCTGATGAAAGCGCAGAATATGGTATTCGTCAGGAATTGATGCTTGGTGGAGTAATCGCCGGAAATCGTTTCGATGAGCATTGGTCGATTGAAAAACAAGCAGTTGACTTCTTCGATTTGAAAGGTGATTTAGAATCCGTTTTAGAACTGACGGGTAAACTATCCAAGATTTCCTTTAAAGCAGAAGAACATCCTGCCTTGCATCCCGGACAAAGTGCTGGGATTTATCTGGGAAATAAATACATTGGTTACATCGGGGTCGTTCATCCAGAGCTGGAACGTAAACTTGACTTGAATGGCCGCACCGTGGTATTCGAATTGTTGTGGGACAAACTTGCGGACCGCATAATTCCTGAAATGAAGGAAGTTTCTCGCTTCCCATCCAATCGCCGTGATATCGCGATAGTTGTGCCGGAAAATGTAGCTGCAGAAGATATTCTGGTTGAATGTAAGAAAGTTGGCGTAAATCATATAGTTGGCATAAACTTATTTGACGTGTATTGTGGTAAAGGTGTCGCGGAAGGCTATAAAAGCCTTGCTATTAGCTTAATCTTGCAGGATACCTCGCGTACACTGGAAGAAGAAGAAATTGCTGCGACCGTTAGCAAATGCGTTGCTGCATTAGAACAGCGATTCCAAGCATCCTTGAGGGACTGAACTTATGGCGCTTACTAAAGCTGAAATGTCAGAAAATCTGTTTGAAAAACTGGGTATTAGCAAACGTGACGCTAAAGATCTAGTGGAAATGTTCTTTGAAGAAGTGCGTCGTTCTTTGGAGAATGGGGAGCAGGTTAAGTTATCTGGATTTGGTAACTTTGATTTGAGAGATAAAAATCAACGTCCAGGTCGTAATCCGAAAACTGGCGAGGATATACCTATTACTGCTCGTCGTGTCGTCACCTTTCGCCCTGGGCAAAAGTTGAAGAGTCGGGTAGAAAAAGCGTTACCAAAAGAATAAAATATGAAAAGGCCGCGATTAGCGGTCTTTTTCTTGCTCTTTATCCTGAATATTTTCATTTCTCATGTTATCGAAACATCGTTTACCGATTTATTCTGTTTCTGAACTCCTCACTCGTCAGAAAAAACGTGACTACCGAGTGATAGCTCTCCTGCTTATTTTATCTGTTGGATTATTTATTTTATCGCTGTCTGCCGGTGAAATATGGTTCTGGCCAACTCAATGGCTGTCTGATTCCGCCCAGTTGTTTATTTGGCAGTTGAGATTGCCCAGAGCATTGGCAGTATTTGTTGTTGGTGCCAGTCTGGCGGTGTCAGGTGCAGTTATGCAGGCGTTATTTGAGAATCCGCTGGCTGAACCCGGATTATTGGGTGTTAGTAATGGGGCAGGGGTAGTGGTTGTTTTTTTGATCCTCATTTTTCATGGTATTGCCCCATTATGGCTATTAAGTGCTGGTGCGGTTTTAGGGGCACTTTTTATGACTGCAATTCTGCTGGGATTTGCTAAAAAGCACCAAATGACTAATGCACGTTTATTATTAATCGGGGTTGCTTTCGGAGTAGTATTTGGTGCCGTAATGACATGGATGGTTTATTTCAGTACCAGTCTCGACTTACGCCAATTGATGTATTGGATGATGGGCAGTTTCAGTGGTATTGACTGGCGCCAAATATGGCTGGTGATTGCATTGTGCCCGTTGATCCTTTGGTTAAGTAGAACCGGAAAAACACTTAATTATCTTTCTCTGGGTGAATTACAAGCACAGCAATTAGGGATCTCGCATCATAATTGGCGTAATTTATTTGTAACCGCAGTGGGATTACTGGTTGGTTTGAGTGTAGCGCTTGCCGGAGCGATTAGTTTTATCGGGTTAGTCATTCCCCATATTTTAAGGCTGATTGGTTTGACGGATCATAAAACATTATTACCTGCCTGCACATTAGCCGGTGGCAGTTGTTTATTACTGGCAGATTTATTCTCTCGTTTATCTTTATCCCATGCGGAAATACCGATAGGGGTTGTTACAGCAACTCTGGGAGCGCCTGTGTTTATCTGGTTATTATTGAAAGCGCCACGGATATAAAGAGCTTTAAAAAATGATGGGGAAGTACCAAAAAACGAGAATAGGGAAGATAGTATGATTCAGCTACCACTTTTAGTATTGGATAATATTACTGTCAACAACAGACTGAATTCGCTGTCTGCCTCCGTCAAGGCCGGAGAGAAAGTTCATTTGGTAGGGCTGAATGGCTCTGGAAAAAGTACTTTGCTTGCGGCTATTGCCGGTATTTTACCTCATGATGGCACGATTCACCTTAACGGTAAAAAATTAAGTGATTATCGGCAGAGGGAACTGGCGCAGTGTCGGGCGTGGTTCTCTCAGTCGGTTTCAGCTCCCGCCATGCCTGTTTTTCAATATCTGGATATGTATCGCCCTGAGTCGGCTTCCCTGTCTGAAGGTGAACAGGTATTACATGAAATTTGTCAGCAACTGAAACTGACTGCGTTACTGGCTTCAACAATTGGACAATTATCTGGAGGTGAGTGGCAGCGGGTGAGATTAGCGGGCACTTTTTTGCAGGTATGGCCTGAACTTAATCCGGTAGGAAAATTACTGTTGCTTGATGAGCCGACTAATAATCTTGATATCACACAGCAAGCTATTTTAGATAAATTAATTAACCAATTTTGTGTATTGGGAGGGACAGTTTTATTGAGTAGCCATGATCTTAATCACACTTATGAACAGGCTGACAATGTATGGTTGCTCGCTCGTGGTGAGTTGATTATGTCTGGTCGACCACATAATGTGATGAATGAAAGAAATTTATCCGAAATTTTTGAAGTAAATATTAGACATATCCAAAATACTGGCTATAAATTATGGAGGGTAGATCATCTCTAATCTTCAAAGATAGAAATCACCTTGGTTGATTGTTTTTTCTCTCTTTTTCGTTGATTGCCCTCAGTTTGTTTGCTTGTTGTTATTTTGTCTATGAAGTGTTCGTCAGAATGTCTTCCAATTATAAAATGAGTCAGGCTACGCAAGGCGATTATGAACAATTTTTTACCATTCTCCCGTCCATCGATTGGGCGTGAAGAGGTTGAGGCAGTCGAACAGGTTTTACTTTCAGGTTGGATCACTACGGGGCCACAAAACCAGCAGCTAGAACAGGATTTTGCCCGAATGTTTGGTTGCAGACATGCTATTGCTCTGTATTCGGCTACGGCCGGGATGCATTTGGCATTATTAGCATTGAAAATAGGCCCCGGTGATGAAGTTATCACTCCTTCCCAAACTTGGGTTTCCACCATTAATATGATTTGTCTGTCAGGCGCTGAACCGGTCATGGTCGATGTTGATCGTGATACATTGATGGTCAGTGCGGAAACGGTCAGGCAGGCGATTACCCCGAAAACTAAAGCAATTATTCCAGTCCACTATGCTGGTGCTCCCTGTGATCTTGATGCTTTACGTATGGTTGCGGAAGAGGCGGGCATTCCCTTAATTGAAGATGCGGCTCATGCAGTAGGAACCCGTTATAAAAATGAATGGGTAGGTGAGCGAGGAACCGCCATTTTTTCTTTCCACGCTATCAAAAATATGACATGCGCTGAAGGTGGCTTGTTTGTTACAGATAATGATGAGCTGGCGCAAAAAATCCGCAGTCTGAAATTCCATGGTCTGGCTGTTGATGCATTTGATCGGCAGCTTCAGGGCCGGAAGCCACAGGCTGAGGTTATTGAACCGGGCTTCAAATACAACCTGTCAGATATTCATGCGGCAATAGCGGTTGTTCAGTTAGGGAAACTGGCCTCCATGAATGCCCGCCGTCGGGAGCTGGTGGCTCGTTATACCGCTGCTCTTCACGATTCTCCTCTAAAAATGCTGAGCGTTCCTGAATATGAACACCAGCATTCTCATCATTTATTCATGGTACGTGTTGATCAAAAAGTTTGCGGTATTGACCGTGACACTTTCATGATTCGTTTGAAAGAACGCAATATTGGCACAGGGTTACATTTCAGAGCGGCACATACACAAAAATATTATCGGGAGCGCTATCCAACTCTGTCTTTGCCTGAATCTGAATGGAATTCAGCGACACTTTGTTCGTTACCCCTTTTTCCAGATATGAGTAACGACGATGTGGATCGGGTTGTTAATGCGGTATTGGAAATTATTGCGGAGTAAAAACAGTGGGATTTGAAGAAATTAGAAAAGTTTCGGTGGTTATTCCTGTTTATAACGAAGAAGAAAGCTTACCTCAATTATTAAAAAGAACTATCTCTGCCTGCCAGCAACTCAATCAGGAATATGAATTAATTCTGGTGGATGATGGCAGCCGTGACAGCTCTGCGGAGATTTTAACCCGGGCAGCTGAAGATCCCGAAAGTTATGTCATTGCAATTTTGCTGAACCGTAATTATGGGCAGCATTCTGCAATTATGGCGGGGTTCCATCAAGCAAGCGGTGATCTTGTTATCACACTTGATGCAGATTTGCAGAACCCACCAGAAGAGATCCCCCGTTTAGTGAAGGTTGCTGAAGAAGGATATGATGTTGTCGGTACACGCCGTGCCAACCGACAGGATTCATGGTTCCGTAAAACGGCCTCTAAAATGATCAACGCAATGATAACGAAAGTGACGGGGCGCTCTATGGGCGACTACGGCTGTATGTTGCGTGCATATCGCCGCCATATTGTGCGAGCGATGTTGCAATGCCATGAACGCAGTACATTTATTCCTATTCTTGCCAATACATTCGCTCGCCGAACAACTGAAATTGATGTAACCCATGCAGAACGCGAATTCGGTGATTCCAAATACAGTTTTATGAAGTTGATAAATCTGATGTATGACCTGCTGACCTGCCTGACGACCGCGCCGTTACGGTTATTGAGTGTAGTGGGAAGTATTATTGCCGTGACGGGTTTTCTGTTGGCTGTATTACTGATCGCTTTGCGCCTGATTTTTGGTGCTATATGGGCTGCTGAAGGCGTCTTTACCCTATTTGCCATTCTTTTTATGTTTATTGGCGCTCAATTCGTCGCAATGGGGTTACTCGGAGAATATATCGGTCGCATATATAACGATGTTCGTGCCCGCCCACGTTACTTTATTCAAAAAGTGGTCGGGGATAAAAAGACCAACGATAATCAGGAAGAAAAAGAATGAAAGCAGTGATTTTTGCCTACCATGATATTGGTTATGCCGGACTTAATGCATTAGTGAAAGCAGGTTTCGATATCCGGGCTATATTTACACATGTTGATGATCCAAATGAAAATAATTTTTTCTCTTCTGTGGCTCGTGCAGGTGCGGATTTAGGTTTATCCGTATTTGCGCCGGAAAATGTGAATCACCCACTCTGGGTTGAACATATTCGCGAAATGCAGCCGGATATTATCTTTTCATTTTATTATCGCGATATGCTCAGCCAGGATATTTTATCACTGGCAAAAAAAGGCGCGTTTAATCTGCATGGCTCTTTGCTACCAAAATATCGTGGTCGTGCTCCGGTTAACTGGGCTATCTTAAATGGCGAGACAGAAACAGGTGTGACATTACATAAAATGTCAGCGAAGGCCGATGCCGGAGATGTTGTTGCACAACAGGCAGTACAGATTGAGAAAACTGATACTTCATTAATCGTACATGGGAAAATCCGTGAAGCAGCAACTGAATTACTGAATGATATTCTGCCTCGCTTTAAAGCAGATAATTACCTTTCAATCCCACAGGATGAAAGTCAGGCCACTTATTTTGGCCGCAGAACCGCTGAAGATGGTGAAATTTTCTGGCATAAATCGGCTGAAGAGATCAATAATCTTGTCCGGGCAGTGACAGAACCTTATCCCGGTGCATTTACTTTTCTCGGTGAGCGAAAAATCACGATCTGGCGCTCAGCTCCACTGAATACAACACACGATAAACAGGCCGGAACAGTGCTCTCCACCGACCCGCTGGTTATAGCGTGTGGAACTGGCGCTCTGGAAATTGTTAGTGGGCAGAGTGAATCAGGCATTTACGTTCAGGGTAGCCGGCTTTCTCAGGAGATGGGTATAGTTACCGGTATTCAGGTTGGGCAGAAAGCCACCGCACAGATCCCCCGCCGCAAGCGAGTTTTGATTCTGGGAGTAAATGGATTTATCGGTAATCATTTAACAGAACGTCTGCTGAATGATGGTAGTTATGATGTTTACGGTATGGATATTGGCTCTTCCGCGATTGAGCGCTTTATTGGTAACCCTCATTTTCACTTTATCGAAGGTGACGTCAGCATTCACACTGAGTGGATCGAATATCACATCAAGAAATGTGATGTCATTCTGCCGTTAGTCGCCATCGCTACGCCTATCGAATATACCCGTAATCCACTGCGTGTATTTGAGTTGGATTTTGAAGAAAACCTGAAAATTGTTCGTTATTGTGTGAAATACAACAAGCGGATTATTTTCCCGTCCACTTCCGAAGTTTACGGTATGTGTGATGATAAGGAATTCGATGAAGACACGTCGCGCCTTATCGTGGGGCCAATTAATAAACAGCGCTGGATCTATTCCGTATCCAAACAATTACTTGATCGTGTTATCTGGGCATACGGCGAAAAAGAAGGTTTGAAATTTACCCTGTTCCGACCATTTAACTGGATGGGACCACGGTTGGATAATTTAAACTCAGCGCGTATTGGCAGTTCCAGAGCAATTACTCAGTTAATCTTAAATCTGGTCGAAGGCTCCCCGATAAAATTAGTTGATGGCGGAGAGCAAAAACGCTGTTTTACTGATATTCATGATGGGATTGAAGCGCTGTTCAGAATTATTGAAAACAAAAATGGCTTATGTGATGGGCGGATTATCAATATCGGTAACCCGACGAATGAAGCCAGTATTCGTCAATTAGCTGAAATATTGCTAAATAGTTTTGAAAAACACGAATTACGCGGGAATTTTCCTCCTTTCGCCGGTTTTAAAAAGATCGAAAGCAGCAGTTATTACGGTCAGGGTTATCAGGATGTTGAGCATCGTAAGCCCAGTATTAAAAATGCGGAACGCCTGCTGGGGTGGAAACCCACTATCGGTATGGAACAGACGATCGATGAGACACTGGATTTCTTCTTGCGTGATGCCGTGCAGGAATTGAAAAGGAAAAAGCAACATACAGGGTAAATATGATGCAAAAAGTGGGCTTAAGAATTGACGTAGACACTTATCAGGGCACCAAGGAAGGTGTACCGCGTTTGCTTAAAATTTTACAGCGTCATTATATTCAGGCCAGTTTTTTTTTCAGTGTCGGCCCGGATAATATGGGGCGTCATTTGTGGCGGCTGCTGAAACCTAAATTTTTGTGGAAGATGTTGAGATCAAACGCTGTTTCTCTGTACGGCCCGGATATTCTGTTAGCCGGTACTGCTTGGCCGGGAAAGAAAATTGCAAAAGATTTAGGTTATTTGATGAAACAGACGATAGAAGAAGGTCATGAAGTGGGTTTGCATGCCTGGGATCATCAAAGCTGGCAGGCGAAAGTAGGTCGTTGGTCAGGACCAGAATTAGCAGAACAGATACGGCTTGGTGTTGATGCGTTAAAAAAGGAGACAGGGCAGGCTGTATCATGCTCGGCGGTTGCTGGCTGGCGCGCAGATGAGCGGGTGCTGGTGGCTAAACAGCAATTTGGTTTTGATTACAACAGTGATTGCCGTGGAACACATCCATTCAGGCCACTTTTGCCTGATGGAAGTCTAGGAACGGTTCAAATTCCGGTGACATTGCCAACTTATGATGAAGTTATCGGTACGCAGGTCAGTGACATCAATTTTAACCATTTTATTCTGGATGCCATTCAAAATGCCCTCGGTGTTCCTGTTTATACCATTCACGCAGAAGTTGAAGGAATGTCTAAATCATCACAGTTTGAGGCACTATTGGATATGCTGCACCAGCAAGATATTCAGTTTTGTAAATTAGGTCATTTACTACCTGAAAACCCGGAAACATTGCCAGTTGGGAGAATTGTTCGTTCCGATTTTCCTGGTCGTGAAGGCTGGTTAGGTTGTCAACAAGAGGTATAAAAAAATATGTCGAATGTTCGAATGAGTAGAGCTGGAGCCGTTTTAATGGCTCTTTTTTTTATCTTTACTTACTTGATCCCTTTGAATGGACGTCTTTTATGGCAACCAGATGAAACTCGATATGCTGAAATCAGCCGGGATATGTTACAGCGTGGCGATTGGATCGTGCCTTATTTTCTTGATATCCGTTATTTTGAAAAACCAGTGGCCGGATATTGGATAAATAGCATCAGTCAGTGGATTTTCGGCGATAGCAATTTCGCAGTGCGTTTTGGCTCAGTATTCAGCATTATGCTCAGCGCATTTCTTCTTTATCGATTAGCCATGATGATGTGGCAGTGTCGTCAGATAGCATTTATCTCCTGCCTGATTTACATCTCCATGTTTATTGTTTTTTCTGTCGGGACTTATAGTGTTCTCGATCCCATGTTTTCATTGTGGGTCACGGCTGGAATTGTCAGCTGCTATTGGGCACTGAAAGCCAGCAGTACCCGAGAGCGGGTTTTTGCCTGGTTTGTGCTGGGTATAACCTGTGGCATGGCTTTTATGACAAAAGGCTTTCTGGCACTGGTTCTGCCTGTGATCTCGATGATACCTGTCACGATATACCAGAAACGCTTTCTGGAGATGCTCCGTTTTGGTCCGATTGCCATTATCGGCGCTGTTTTGATTAGTCTGCCGTGGGTAATTGCGGTTGCTGTTCGGGAGCCTGATTATTGGCATTATTTTTTCTGGATAGAACATATCCAGCGTTTTGCTTCCGAGAATGCACAACATGCATCACCATTTTGGTTTTATCTGCCGATAGTGATTTTGGGTGTCATTCCGTGGTTAGGATTATTACCCGGTGCATTATTTACTGGCTGGAAAGCGAAGAAAAATCATCCTGAAATGTTTTTTCTCTTATGCTGGTTCTGTATTCCTTTGATATTTTTCAGTATATCGAGAGGGAAATTACTGACCTATATCTTGCCGTGTATGGGGCCTTTAGCTTTGATGATGGCAAAATACGCCGTTGATAGTATGAGAAATGGCAAAATAAAGGCATTGAAGTTTAATGGGTTAGTCAATGTTTTCATTGGCCTGATTGCAATACTGGCACTGGTATTTTTGGAGATATTCTCCAAAAATCCTCTTTATCAGTCTAATGAATTACATAAATGGGTATTAGGGATTTTGACATTTGCTGTCTGGGGTATCGTGGGATATTTCTGTTTCAGACATAACGGTAAGCACTGGCAATGGGCCGCCGCCTGTTCAATTATGCTTAGCCTATCAATAGGCAGTGCACTGCCTGATAAAACGATTAATTCTAAACTTCCACAGGATTTCATCCGACAAAACGAAAAAGAATTAGCAGAAAGTAAATATATCTTATCGGCATCCGTTGGGGTAGGGGCAGCACTGGCGTGGGAATTAAAACGCAATGATATCTATTTATTTCAAAATAAGGGTGAACTGGCGTATGGGCTGGAATATCCGGATAGCCAAAATCGATATATAACACTAGAGCAATTTCCCGCTTGGCTAACCAGCGCACGGAAAGAGGGTCAGGTTGCCGTTGTTTTTTTATTATCGTCAAAAGGGAAACTGCCTGAGTTACCCAAACCGGATCTTGTACAGCGAAAATCCCGTTTTGTTCTTGTCATTTATAAGAAGCAACCATGATGAACAGCAGTGCAGGATTATTGATACTTGTTAGTTTATTAACCTGTGCAGGACAGATTTGTCAGAAACAAGCGGTTATCTGCTGGGGAAAAAAGACTCCCTATAAAACATCATTCGTGGTGGTATGGCTAGTGGCTGCTATGCTTCTTTTAGGGGCCGGAATGGTATTCTGGCTGCGATTACTGCAATTTTTACCACTCAGCATCGCCTATCCGATGCTGAGCATTAATTTTGTGGTAATAACATTGATCGGGCAATTTTTGTATAAGGAGAAAGTGGGGTTAAAACACTGGATTGGTGTTTTAGCCATTATGTCGGGGATCCTGTTAATGAGCCTGAATCAATGAAGGGGTATTTTTGGGGAGTAGCGAATGTTTTGCTGGTCACAGTCGCGCAGCTATTTTTGAAGTGGGGAATGGCTCGGTTACCTGAACTATCCTTATTGCTACATTGGTTCAGTATAGACTGGTTGTGGCTGAATTTTAATCCTTTGCTGGTGGTGATGGCAGGGCTTACCAGTTACGCATTATCTATGTTCTGCTGGTTTTTTACTTTGAAATATCTGCCATTGAATAAAGCGTATCCACTATTAAGCCTGAGTTACATTTTTGTTTATTTAATGGCAGTATTATTACCTTGGTTTAATGAAAATACCTCACCATTAAAGACGATAGGCATCTTGTTAATTCTATTCGGTGTTTGGTTTATTAGCAGGCCAGAAAGCAGGAGGGCTGATTGATGTCACTAAAAATCAGGTATTTATGTTTGCTACTGAGCCTGTTACTTATTGGTTGTTCTAACCATATTCCGCAATCGAAGCTAACACCAGTGCGAGCAGCTCTGTCTGATCCAATTATGGTTATCGCAAAATTAAAAGAGCAACTTGAACAATGGCAGGGAACACCTTACCGCTATGGAGGTATGGATCGGCGGGGTGTGGATTGCTCAGGTTTTGTTTATCGTACATTTCATGATCGCTTTAATATCCTCCTTCCACGGACAACAAATCAGCAAACTCAACTGGGAACCCGGATCAGCAAAAAGGATTTGATGCCGGGTGATCTGGTATTTTTCAAAACCGGCAGTGGTGCTAACGGATTACATGTTGGGATTTATGATATCAATAATGAATTTATTCATGCCTCTACCAGCAATGGTGTTATGCGTTCCTCTCTTGATAATGTTTATTGGCAGCGAGTTTTTTGGCAAGCCCGCAGAATATGACCACGACCTGAATCACCAATTTAATCTGAGCGTTATGATATTCTAAGGCATTGTTTTTCTTTGTCTGGAGACAAGTAATGTCTAGATTACGATTGCTGCTGTCTGATTCTTATGATCCCTGGTTTAATCTCGCTGTTGAAGAATGTATTTTTCGGCAAATGTCACCAGAGCAGAGTGTTTTGTTCCTATGGCGCAATGCCAATACAGTTGTCATAGGGCGTGCGCAAAATCCGTGGAAGGAATGTAATACGCGGCGCATGGAGCAGGATGGTGTAAAGCTAGCCCGGCGCAGTAGTGGCGGTGGTGCCGTTTTTCATGATTTGGGGAATACCTGTTTTACCTTTATGGCCGGTAAGCCAGCCTATAACAAAGAGGTTTCTACTCAGATTATTCTGGATGGACTAAAAAAATCTGGTATTCATGCAATGGTTTCTGGTCGTAATGATCTGGTTTTATCATCTCCGGAAGGAGAGCGTAAAATTTCAGGCTCTGCATATCGAGAAACTAAAGATCGCGGATTTCATCATGGTACATTGCTAATTAATGCCGATTTGAACCGCCTTGCTGATTATCTCAACCCTGATCCTAAAAAATTACAGGCTAAAGGCATTACTTCTGTTCGTTCCAGAGTGGCAAACCTGTCAGATTTGTTGCCAGACATCACACATGAAAAAATATGTGCAGGGATCACCGATGCGTTTTTTGAGTATTTTGGTGAAGTGGTAGAGCCGGAAATTATTTCACCGCAAGCGCTACCAGATTTACCCGGCTTTGTTGATGTTTTTAAGAAGCAAAGTAGCTGGGAATGGAACTTCGGGCAGGCCCCCGCATTCAGTCATACACTGGATACCCGGTTTTCTTGGGGAGGTATTGAGTTACATGTTGATATTGAGCATGGAATTATCAGTCGTTGCCAAATTTTCACTGACAGTCTCGAACCCGCACCATTTGAAGTACTGGCAGAAAAACTGACAGGTGTGCTATATCAGCCAGAAGCTGTTGAGCAGATAATTCAGGCTATCAGAGAACAATATTCCTTATTGAATGCAGAGTTGCAGCAATTTTCATATTGGTTGGTAAATGAACTGAAATAGAAAATAATTGACAAAGGTTAGACCTAAAAGAAGGTCAACAACAGGGAAGTTGACCATAAAGAATGATAATTACTGTGAGTTACTCTTCGCAAAATAAAAATGTCTTTAACTCAGGTAATTTGCCATTTTCTCGGAATTTAGCCGGTGTGGTATTAAAATGCTTTTTAAAGATCCGTGTAAATGTAGCCTGCGAACTGAAACCATATTGCAGGGCAATATCCAGAATCGGCAAGTCATCCTCGTGTAACGACTTGGCGGCTTCATGAAGGCGGCGCCGACGTACATACTGACCCAATGTACAGCCTTTCAATTCCTTAAAAATGCGTTGTAAATGCCATTTTGAATAACCACTTTTATGGGCAATGGCATCTATTTTAATACCTTCAGTCAGTTGAAGCTGGTTTTCTAACCATTTAACAATATCGTTGATAACACTTTCTAACATATATACCTCCCACTAATGTGGGCTTGTGCTAAAAAAGAGTGATATACAAATGATAATTAATATTATTGGAATGGCTCATTTTAATAATATATTTTATAGCGTATACGCAAAATGTGCGATCTTAAATTAATAAGGATTGATTATATTTAATCGCTGGTTATACCACCGGATACTTTTTTCTTCAGTTTTCACATAACACTATTTTTCATATTGGACAAAATAGAGACGAATACTTTATCTGATACTGTCTGAAAGGAATTTAAGGGCATGGAAAGTATAAAATATATTTCCAAACCAGATAAAATCAGCTTCTGCACTCATTACTGGGTGCTTTTTTGTTGTATATACTTCGTTTTTCAGGTTGCCTCTTTGTTGGCTGTGCTCGTTCACCCCAGCCACCGTTTTTATAGGCATAGGTTATCTATTATGCTACTGGGGATTACTGAGAGGTTGGTTCCTGCCACTCCTTTGCCGTCACGATGCATCTTGAAATCCATTGTATATAAGGGTATGTGATTTTTGTGTGGTTTTGAATTTGTTGTTTTTCTTGGTGGGTATTTAGCATGTTTATCTTTTTGGCCAAAAAATTGATGTTTTTTATTTTATATGCATTGGTGATAGCGGGAACAACTGGCTTGTTATTTTTAGATGTTAATTATTTAAATAACAATGTACAGGAAGAGTCACTTACAGAAATTTTTCAGGAGCTTTCTCTCATTATAATTGCAGCTTTGCTGTGTTATGAAGCAAAGAGAAATTCGAAATTACGGGCATCGCTTATTTTGATTGCTGGCTTTTTTAGTTGCCTGTTAATCAGAGAGCTGGATGTATATTTTGATGTTATTTTCCACGGAGCATGGGCGTGGTTTGCTATTCCTCTGGCTTTGCTCTGCATCAGTTACGCGGTCATGCAGGGTTCTAAAACGCTTGTTGGGCTTGTGCATTTCACCCGTCATCAAAGTTATTCAATGATGATTTGCGGGCTGCTATGCGTATTAGTATTTTCTCGCTTGTTTGGTATGGGGGCACTCTGGCAGGAGCTGATGGATGAGCATTTTAATCGAACAGTTAAAAATATGGTGGAAGAAGGCTGTGAAATGTTGGGCTATGCTTTATGCCTGATAGCGACATTCTGGTATCTGCCATCGGCACGTCAGCAACGGCTGATGGATATGGAGTAATTCTTCTCTGAGATTGCAACTCTGATGTGATTATTGAGGCAATTTTTGCTGATATTTGCAAAAGTTGCCTCTAGGAAAGGAAATCGACTACTGACGAAGATAAATCTGTGGCTGGTGAGTTTCAGGATGTTGCATAACGCCTAAATCAGCCCGATACCATTGTTTGAGAATATCATCACGCAGAACCTCTTGCGGTGTACCTGAGGCGACTAATTCTCCTTTATGTAACAGGAGAATTTTATCTGCGTAGAGTGCCGCCAGATTCAGATCATGCAATACACAACAGACAGCCAGAGGACGCTGCCGGGTAAGGTTATGTACAAGCCGTAATGTGTGCTGCTGGTGGTAAAGATCCAGTGCTGATGTTGGCTCATCCAAAAACAGGCAAGATCCTGTAGGCTCCGGGTGCCAGAGCTGAGCCAGTGTTCTGGCCAATTGAACCCGTTGCTGTTCTCCTCCGGATAGTTGTTGGTAATTACGATGTTTCAGCTCTTCACATTCGGTCAATGCAATTGCTTCATTGATAGCCGTTTTCTTATGGGTGCTTTCATGAGGAACGCGCCCCATCGCAATGATTTCTTCAACACTAAAAGGAAAGGAAAGCGAGCTATATTGCCGCATGACTGCGCGAATACGAGCGAGTTTTTGCGGCTCCCAGTCAGCAAGGGAAGTGCCCTGTAACAAGCACTCACCACTGGCTGGCAAAACATAACCTGTTAACAGCCGTAACAAAGTGGATTTACCTGCGCCGTTAGGCCCAATAATTGCAACAACTTCCCCCTGATTAAGAGAAAGGGACACATCCTTGATAATTTGACGTTGCCCGATGAAATAGTTCAGGTTTTTAGCTTCGAGCAAACTTTTTTGCATTATTGGCTCCATTACAAGCGGCCTCCTGATGGTCTAAGAATCAACCATAAAAAGTAAGGCGCACCGATTAAACCCGTGATAAGGCCGACCGGCATTTCAGCGGGAGCAACCAGCGTTCTGGCTAATGTATCCGCAGTTAATAACAGGCATGCTCCACCTAATGCGGAAATTGGCAGTAACCATGAGTGATCGCCACCAAAGCGCAACCTGACAAGATGGGGAATGACAAGGCCGATAAAACCGATAACCCCGCTCAATGCCACAGCGCAACCAATCAGTAGGGCACTCAGTAGTAGTAACTGAAACTTAGTCCGCTGAACATTAATGCCTAAATAGTGTGCTTCTTCGTCTCCTAACTGAAGGAGATTCAGTTTTCGTGACTGACTGAGCGTCAGCAGGCAAACCGGAATAATAATAGAAGCGGCAATAATCAGTGTTGGCCATTCAATCTGGTTTAATGAACCCATCATCCAAATGGTGAATTGCCGTAATTGCTGGTCATCACTGATATAGCTCAATACACCGATAAACGATGCGCACAGGGTATTGATGGCAATACCGGCAAGCAGCAATTTTGACATATTGCCGTGGTTATATTTATTGAGCGAAAATATCAGGAATGAAACCAGTAAACTGCCGATAAAAGCAGCAATAATATGGGCGTATAATGCAATACCCGCAGGTAAGGAAAGAGGCACAACAATAGTCAGTGCCACCGTTAGTGCTGCGCCACTGCTGATCCCTAATAGCCCGGAATCAGCAAGAGGGTTGCGGAATAGCCCTTGCATGACAGCACCAGACATAGCCAGTGCACTTCCAACCAGAATAGCCAGCAAAATGCGCGGAAGGCGAATGTTTAACCAAATCTGCCAGTGTGGATCCTCCAAAGAGGACTCCCACAGCGTTTTAAAAGAAAGAGGCAATGCCCCCATGTTGGCTGAGCTGATTGCCAGAATAAATAGCAATACAGTCAGTAACATCAAGCCAAGACTGGGGGATTGAGAACGACTCATTGCACTTTCTCCGCAGCCTCACGGACTTTTTTCATGACAGCGGGGGTCTCGATACCGAATCCAAGCAGGCCCATTTCATCCACTACGACGACCTGTTTTTTCTTGCCAGCGGGCGTGAAACTCAGCCCCGGAAGTTGCCACAGTTTATCCATTCCACCCAAAGTCTTCAGCCCATCGGTGCTGATTAGCAGCAAGTCAGGTTGGCTGGCAATAACACCTTCCTGAGACAGAGGACGGTATCCATTGAATCCCTGCATGGCATTTTGAGCACCAATGGCGTGAATAATCTGGTCTGCCGCTGTTTTCTGACCGGCAGCCATTGGCATGATCCCGCCGTGACTCATGACAAACATGACTTTTGTTGGGATCTCTGACGTGGTGATTGTAGCCAGCTGCTGCTGATATTGAGTGATTAGCTCTTCACCACGTTTTTCCTGTTTGACCGCCTTAGCGACGGTCTTAATTTTTTCAGGAACGGCTTCTAACGAGGCTTTGCTTGTCACTTTAATGACTTTTACACCGGAATCTTCGATTTGCTTGAGTGCCAGAGAAGGCTGAGCCAGTTCGCTTGCGATCACCAGTGATGGACGCATAGACAGAACGCCTTCTGAGCTCAGCATGCGCATATATCCCACATCAGGAATTGAAAGTATTTCCTGAGGATTTTTACTGGTACTGTCTCTGGCGACGACATGCTGCCCTTCACCCAGTGCAAAAACAATTTCAGACACATCACCACCGATTGTGACAATACGTTCAGCAGAGAACGCACTGGCAGAGATGGTAAGCATAAATGTTAGAAGCCACTTTTTCATGCTACACAATTTTCCTTTTCTGGTTGCAGTTTAGGCAGAGCGGCAACCTGATCGCGCCATTGTGCCTGCTCAGGAGTACCTTCAGTACGCTGACCATACAATTGGGCGATTTGGTTACCTTCAGCATCAAACAACTCAAGGCTGGTGACGAAACCATCTGTTGTTGGTTTACGTGTGATCCAGCTTTCAGCGATAGCACTTTCAATCAGATGCAATGTGAAATTGCGATTAAAAATGTTAGCCCACTTCTGGGAAGAGTTTTCTTCCTGATAAGGCATCAAGCGCTCCAGTTTACCAGTAAAAATCTGGATACAACCGCGGTTGCCGACGAAGATCATAATTTCATTTTGATCTTTGTGTGCAACTTCAAGGATCTGAGTCAGAGCGGAGTTATCTACACGATAAGCCAGATCATCTTTGACAGCATTGAAGATTTGCTGACGGTTCAGATTATGGCGGCTCATCATAATGAAGAACTGGTGAACATCAGTCATTGCGCGCCATTCTTCATCCAACTGCACTTTCAGCTGTTCAGTCATTTCTGCATGTTCAGGGACTTTTGCTGGTTGAACTTCCAGAGCAGGGTTTTCTTCTGTCTGGTATTTTTCAATCAGTGCTTCCCATGCAGCCATATCTGTATTAGCGGTGGTGTACACTTTGTGCAACGCATCACCCTGACGATCAAAGAACTGAACGCTGTGACGCAGACCGTTTTTCGCGGGTTCTACCAGATAGAAAACACTGCTCCAGTGATCGAAAAATACACGCAAATCTAGTTCACGTGGATTAAGGATTAAGCCAACATGTTCGCTGAACTTGGTATTTTCGTAACGACCAACCTGCTCATGAACTGCGAAGTCATTACGGGTAATGGCTTTGGTTTCACCAACAGTTGCCAGTTCTTGCAGCAGAGTAGGAGCATCAACGTTCAGACGTTTCGCGTCGATACCGACACGACTGTGCAGTAATTCTCCTTCGCTGACATTAAGATAAGCCGCCAGATCGCGTGCATATTTGGCTTTATTATCTGCTTTTGCCTGTTGGTAACGTTCATAAAGTGACTGATTCACAGTTGCTAGCTCCTTAAAAAAATGGGGTATAGTTTAAAAATAGTACTTTTATTATTTACCATTGGTAGCTGATGAGCAGTTTGGCATTACGGCCACTCTGTGGAACACCCAATGTTGAGTAATATTGCTTATCGAAAGCGTTGCCGAGCACGACAGAAGTTGTGACACCTTTTAGCTGGTTTTCGCCGTGGTAGCTGATATAGAAATCATTGACGCCGTAGCCTGATTGTTGGGAAGCATTTTTCTTCCCATTTTTATCTTTAAAATTAGTTTGGCTAGTGAATTTGCCCACCCAGCCAATAGATACGCCGGTATCAGAAAGAGGGATATCTAATGTGCTGGTTACGGTATCCGGGCTTAGCTCATCAATAGATTTGCCAGTTTGTCCATCTTTACCTGTGGTGCGGTTATAAGCCAGATCCCATGAAAACCAGTCAGTGCCATAATTCATTGAAACATCCCAACCCCAGATTTTGGCGTTAGGAATATTGATTGACTCTGTAAACCTCCAATCAGGAGTGACAGTGGTAGAAATATAATCTTTTGCTTTGGTATCAAAATAACTGGCTTTAAACTGTAGTCCATCATTGGAAGTTAGCAAATCATCGAAACGTAACCCAAAACCATATTCCTGAGTTTCATTGCTTTCAGGGCGCAGGTTAGGGTTAGGCCTCCACTTGTTTCCTGGGAAATGCTCAGCGTCGTTATACATTTCTCCCATGGTCGGAGAACGGAATGCCTGAGAATAGGAAGCAAATAGCATCGACCAGTCTGTCGGAGTGATGCTGATGGCGCCTTTTGATGACCATTTGTCGGCACTAATATCTTTATACTTATTATTTTTGTTATCGCTTGAAGCCTTGTAATTGTCATAGCGCGTACCAACGACAACTGAAACAGGCAGATCACGAATAGTTATTTCATCTTGTACCCAGCCAGATGCGAAACGGATGTCTGCTTTTGGAAATCCATTGAGATTATCACGGCTTGGTTTTTGTTTTTGTTTATAAACTTCAGTGCCATAAGTAAATTGGTGTGCTGCAAAAGGCATTGCACTCAAATGAGAACGGTTTTCCAGTTTTATACCGAAAGTTTCTTGTCTGCGGCCTTCAAAGCCTTTTTCTTTCGTTTTGGTATTGATGGCGATATCGGAATAATAAATATCATTTCTCAGATCCAGCCAGTTATAGCTCGACGGATTCAGTTTATAAGTCAGCTGCATATCACGCTGTGCTGTTGTGCGATCAGCCAAGACGTTTCTGCTATGGTCATTAATATCCTGTGGATCTTTCGGCTCATGAGCTTTGTTGTGGTAATAACGCAATTCACCACCAATTGACTGGATATCATCAATTTTCCATGTGCCTTTCGCCATCACATTGCCGATGTTTTCATCGTTTCGACCTTTTACACCACCGCCATAGCGAATATTGCCAACATCGCGGGTATTGAAAGTCAACAGGCCATCAAGATTCTCAGTTTTACCAAAGGCAGCAGCTCCAAGCCCCCAGCTGTGATCTCCTGTTCCCGCACGGCTGAAAACACGAAAACCGCTATTTTGCCCATCCTGTAAGAGATCTGCTGCATCAACTGTCTGATAGGCAATCACACCACCTAATGCACCACTGCCGTAGAGTAGGGCTGATGGGCCACGAACGATTTCGACCTGTTTAATCAGCGCCGGATCGAGAAAAACACCATTAATATGCCCGGTATCCGTTCCCTGACGAACACCGTCAACCAGCATTAAAACCCCTTTTTGGGAGTAACCACGCAAGCTGATATCTTGCCCGTTAGCGCGCCCGTAATCAGCGGCATTAATCCCGGGGATTTTACGCAGTAAATCGTTAGCATTACCTGCAACTTTGCTGCTGGCTGAGTTCCCTTCAACAACTGTTACCATCATTGGTGCTTCAAAACTATCACGCTGATTGCCTGTGGCATAAACCGTTATCGTGTCTTTATGCTTACTTTTTTCTGCTGTATCTTTTTTGTCAGCTGAAATGGTGGCTGCGTGAGCAGAAGACAGCCCGGTTAAAATAATAATACTTAATACAGACAATCTCAGGTTTGGTAGCTGAATCCGGGACATGCAAGTTATCTCCATGATTTAATGGTGTTTTAAAACATACGAGTGGTTTTAATCCCATGACATGAATATGCCTTCTTTGCAGGATTATGATTAAGTCAAAATAAGATTTTGTTTAAGGTTGAACCACGATGTAATGTCAAAAGGATCTGCTGTTGCAAAGGGGTAATGTGGTAGTACGGGTAGTCAGTTAGTATTTTCATAGCCAATATGAACAATAATTATTCTAATATTGAGAATAATTATCGTTTCTATGATGATTAACTTCAAGCTATTTTTTTATATAAGGAAGAATGGGTAATCTAAAGGCTTTTTAACAGGATATGGCTTCCATTATGCACAGAAGCCAAAAATAGATACTAAAGAAGAGGTATTTAACAACGTTTTTTAGCTGCTTCGCCCAGTATATGAAGGAATTCTTCTGTATCCTGCCAGCTAAGACATGGGTCAGTAATTGATTGTCCATAGGTCAGAGGTTCTCCCAACATGATTTTTTGGGAGCCTTCAACTAAAAAACTTTCCGCCATAACACCAGCGATGGCTGTTGAACCAGAATTAAGCTGCTGGCTGATATCTCTGGCGACATCCAGTTGCCGACGGTGGATTTTCTGGCAGTTACTGTGGCTGCAATCAATGATCAGTCTTTCCGGTAAGCGGAATTCACGCAGTTTCTGACAGGTTGCAGTAATATCTTCAGCGTAGTAATTAGGTTTTTTTCCGCCCCGCATGATAACGTGCCCGTAGGGATTGCCACTGGTTTGGTAAATTGTCATCTGCCCGTCTTTATCCGGTGACAGGAACGTATGTCTGGCACTTGCTGCACGTATTGCATCAATCGCAATGTGGGTATTGCCGTCAGTACCGTTTTTAAATCCGACAGGACACGAGAGGGCAGAAGCCATTTCCCGATGGATTTGGCTTTCAGTTGTTCTTGCACCAATTGCGCCCCAGCTAATTAAATCCGCAATATACTGCCCGGTCACCATATCCAGAAATTCTGTCGCAGTAGGCATTCCCAATTCATTGATATTAATTAATAAATTACGTGCAAGTGAGATCCCTTTATTGACCTGACAGGAACCGTCCAGCATAGGGTCTGAAATTAATCCTTTCCAGCCGATAACAGTCCGCGGTTTCTCGAAGTAGGTTCTCATGACGATTTCCAGACTATGCTGATATTTTTCACGCAATACTTGTAGGCGTGACGCATAATCAAGGGCAGCATCGGTATCGTGAATAGAACAGGGACCGATAATAACCAGTAAACGTTGATCTTTACCGGTAAGGATAGCTTCAATTCGTTTTCGTGACAGCGTCACATTCTGGCGTATTTTTTCTGATATCGGATACTGCTCAGAAAGGGTTTTAGGTGTTATCAGCTTATCAATAGGGCGGGTTCGTAGCTCATCTGTTTTGTACATATACTTTCTCGAATTCTACTTCATTTTGAGGCGCAGTCTGGCGTGATGGAAATTACAATAACTCAGCCTCCGATAAATTCAACAAAACATTAATATCAATTTAAGCGAAACGCTGGTGTATGAAATTTTAATGATACCTGAATTATGCTGATTCTTTGGGTCAGAACATACGCCGTTTCAGTCCCATACTGTCAATAATCTTGGCTGAAATCTCTTCGACAGAATAATTGGTGGTATTTAAGTAATTAATCTTATTTTTACGAAATAGGGCTTCCACTTCAGCAAGTTCGATACGACATTGTCGTAATGAAGCATAACGGCTGTTTTCTCTGCGTTCCTCACGGATGGCCGCTAGCCTCTCGGGGTTTATCGTCAGGCCGAATAATTTGTGCTGAAACGGTTTAAGGTCAGCTGGCAATTGTAGGTTATCCATATCATCAGCAGTGAAAGGGTAATTTGCTGCCTGAATACCAAACTGCATAGCAAGGTAAAGGCTGGTGGGGGTTTTCCCACAGCGTGAAACGCCCAGAATAATCACCTGTGCCTGATCGAGGTTACGCAGTGAAATGCCATCATCGTGTGCCAGAGCATAATCAATGGCTGCAATGCGGGCATCATACTGACTCAGGTTTTTTTTGGATAAACCATGTGTACGGTGTAACTCTGGTTTTGGTTCCAGCCCGATTTCCTGCTGCAACGGTGCGACGAGAGTCTGGACGATATCCAGACAAAAGCCGTCACTGCTGGTAATGATATTTTTAACCTCGCTGGAAATTATGGAATAAAAAACCAGTGGTCTGATATTTGTGGCCTGATAAAGATTATTTATTTGGTTTCTGATTTCTTCGGCTCTTATTTTGCTGGTGACGAAGGGTAAAGTATAAGACGTCATCGTAATCGGGAATTGAGATAATACAGCATGGCCGAGGACTTCTGCTGTAATTGCTGTACCGTCGGAGATGAAAAAGACACTACGCTCTAGTGGCTCATTTTCCTGATTCTGCGGAAATGGGATCTCTATCATTGTATTTTCTTTTATTAGTGGGTAGGTGAATATATTAAAATATTAGCTGAATCGTTTTTATTGCAAATAACAACTACAGATAGTGTTTTGGATTATACCTGTAAAAAAATAATATTGCTGGGTTGATCGATTCACCTTTCCATATATAGCAATACATTGTGCTAGGCTATTTCCTGCTGTAAAGAGCAGCACTAATTTTCCGATTTGTACCTCCGAATGTAAAAAGGATAGTTTCAATGTCCAATAATGGCCTCACCCCATGTAATGTACTTTGGTATAACCAACTAGGCATGAATGATGTTAATCGGGTCGGTGGTAAAAACGCCTCGCTTGGTGAGATGATCACCAATCTGGCCGACCTTGGTGTCTCTGTTCCCAATGGTTTTGCTACAACAGCACAGGCATTTAATGATTTTTTGGAACAAAGTGGTGTTAATCAGCGTATTTATCAATTATTGGATGAAATAGATGTTGATGATGTCAATCAATTAGCTAAGGCTGGTGCACAGATCCGTCAGTGGGTGATTGATACGCCATTTACAGCACAACTGGAAAAAGATATCCGGGAAGCTTACTTGCAACTGTCTGAAGGTGAGCCTGATGCCTCTTTCGCTGTTCGTTCCTCCGCAACGGCTGAAGACATGCCGGATGCCTCTTTTGCCGGGCAGCAGGAAACTTTCCTGAATGTACAGGGTATTGATGCGGTGATGGTTGCCATTAAACATGTCTTCGCATCTCTCTTTAATGATCGTGCTATTTCCTATCGTGTCCATCAGGGCTATGACCACCGTGGTGTGGCGCTGTCAGCGGGTGTACAGCGGATGGTACGCTCTGATTTGGCATCATCCGGTGTCATGTTTACGATTGATACTGAATCCGGTTTTGATCAGGTTGTATTTATTACATCTGCCTATGGATTAGGTGAGATGGTTGTGCAGGGCGCAGTAAATCCTGATGAATTTTATGTTCATAAACCTACATTGAAAAATAATCGCCCAGCAATAGTTCGACGTAATCTGGGCTCCAAAAAAATACGTATGGTCTATGCAGACAGCAAAGAACACGGTCAGCAGGTTCGGACAGAAGATGTTTCTGAAGCATTGCGTAACCGCTTTTCTCTTGCCGATAATGAAGTCGAAGAATTGGCAAAGCAGGCCCTACTGATTGAAAAACATTATGGTCGCCCGATGGATATTGAATGGGCGAAAGACGGGCATAATGGCCGACTGTATATTGTACAGGCGCGCCCTGAAACAGTCCGTTCTAATCAGCAAGTGATGGAACGCTATCAGCTTAATGAACAGGGCAGTGTGCTGGTGGAAGGCCGTGCAATCGGGCACAAAATTGGTATTGGTACAGTTAAGGTTATTCATAATCTCAGTGAGATGGATCGTATTCAGGTTGGCGATGTACTGGTGACAGACATGACTGACCCGGATTGGGAGCCAATCATGAAAAAAGCAGCTGCGATTGTGACTAATCGTGGGGGGCGTACCTGCCATGCTGCTATCATTGCCCGTGAACTGGGTATTCCTGCTGTTGTGGGTTGTGGCGATGCAACAGAACGCCTGCAAGAAGGCGAACTGGTCACGGTCTCCTGCGCAGAAGGGGATACGGGTTTTGTTTATCGGAATAAACTGGATTTCAGCATCCAAAGTTCGCAGGTTGATGAGCTGCCAGAATTGGATGTTAAGATCATGATGAATGTTGGTAATCCGGATCGTGCATTTGATTTTGCCTGCCTGCCGAATGAAGGTGTGGGGCTGGCGCGTCTGGAATTCATTATAAACCGCATGATTGGCGTTCATCCCCGCGCACTGCTTGAGTTTTCTGAGCAATCTCCTGAATTACAGGCACAGATTAAATCTTTAATGACAGGTTATGATGATCCTGTTGAATTTTATGTCGGACGCCTGACTGAAGGTATTGCCACGCTGGCCGCTGCATTCTGGCCTAAACGCGTCATTGTACGTTTGTCTGATTTCAAATCAAATGAATACGCGAATCTGGTGGGTGGAGAGTTCTACGAACCGCATGAAGAAAACCCGATGCTTGGTTTCCGTGGTGCCGGTCGTTATGTCTCTGATAGTTTCCGCCAGTGTTTTGCGCTGGAATGTGAAGCAGTCAAACGGGTACGTAATGTTATGGGATTAACAAATATTGAAGTCATGATCCCGTTTGTACGCACAGTGGCGCAGGCAGAAGCCGTTGTATCAGAGTTGGCATCACAAGGCTTGAAACGTGGTGAAAATGGGCTGAAAGTCATTATGATGTGTGAAATTCCATCAAATGCGTTATTAGCAGAACAATTTCTCGAGCATTTTGATGGTTTCTCTATCGGCTCAAATGATATGACTCAATTGGCATTAGGCTTGGATCGTGATTCAGGTGTTGTCTCCGAATTATTCGATGAGCGTAATGATGCGGTGAAACAATTACTTTCTATGGCTATTCAGGCGGCCAAGCGTCAGGGGAAATATGTTGGTATTTGCGGTCAGGGACCTTCAGATCACGAGGATTTTGCCGAGTGGTTAATGAAAGAAGGAATTGACAGCTTATCATTAAACCCTGATACAGTGGTGAAAACCTGGGTTTCTTTAGCAGGAAATAATTAATAACCATCTAATTCAGACATGAATTAAAAAGCCTGTTAAAAATATTTTCAGGCTTTTTTCTTTATAACACGATCTTTTTTAATGCGAGTGGTATTTTATATAATTCCAACGGGAATTTTTTTCCAAAAAAAAAGCCTATCATGGGCTGACAGGCAAAGACTACACACAGCAATATATATTACTTCACACATCTCAGTTTGTGGCGTTTACAAACTAAGACTGCTATTCATGGGAAACATAGTTTCGATGAAATGAATACTAATTTAATAAATCAGTTTATTCATTAAGAATTCTCTTAATAAATCAGAATTGGAAAAACAAATTTAAAAAGCAACTTTCTCATAACAAGTTTTTTGAAATTATTTACTGGTGGAATGAATGTGTGTTTTTTATAGGCACTAGATAATACATTTACTTTAATGATAATTGCGCGGAAAAATAATTCTCCGCGCTTTGTGTTTTATCATTACATATGAGCTTTTTTGAAATACAGCTTAGTGACTTCTATTTAATTTCGGGTTTGGGCACTTCATCCATCCATGCCAGCAATAGGCTGTAAGAAACAGCCAGTACAACCGGCCCGATAAATAAACCAATTACGCCCAGCGAAAGTATGCCGCCAATGACGCCAGTAAGAATTAAAACCATAGGTAAATCGGCACCCAGACGAATAAGGAAAGGCCGAAGAACACCATCCATAGTGACCAGAATTAAACTCCAGACCACTAAAATTGTTCCCAGAGTTGTTTCGCCTGTCCAGTAAAGCCAGATAATAGACGGAATAAGAACTAACAGAGGCCCTAACTGTGCAACGCAGAGTACAAACATCAGAACAGTCAGAACCATAGCATAGGGAATACCTGCAATTGCTAACCCAATGCCGCCTGCGATGGCCTGCACAAGGGCAGTTACAACTACACCAAGGGCAACGGCGCGGATAGAACGGGCAGCCAGTATAACAACCGCATCGCCCCGTTTACCTGCCAGTCGGATAGCGAAATGGCGAATTCCCTGCATCACGTGTTCACCTTTCCAGTAAAGTAGAACACTGAACAGCACCATTAAGGTCAGATGGAATAAAAACCGGCCGGCATTGGCAGCCTGAGCAAAAAACCATGTGGCTGCTTTTCCGATATAAGGCGGAATTTTAGCCATAAGCATATTACTGCCCTCAGAGATGATGTTCTGCCATTTAATATATAAATCCTGACCGACGACCGGAATTTTATTTAGCCATTCCAATTGAGGTAGGTGCATATTGGATGGAGATTTTGCCCATTCAATGAGTGGTGCGCTGTTTTCCAGCAGGTTGCTGACCAATAATGCAATCGGAATAACAAATAATAAAATGAGCAGTAACGTCATAATGGAAACTGCTATCCAACGTTTTCCCCATAAACGTCGCTGTATTTTTTCCATTAGCGGCCAAGTTGCGATAACCACCATTCCTGACCAGATGAACCCTAAAACAAATGGACTTAAAACCCAAAAGCTGGTTGTAATGAGCAATAAAATGAAGAACAGTACAAATAGCAGTTTGGGTAAATCCTGATGTGGTTGCGATTTTTCCATGAAATGATTTCTCTCGGCGATTAAAAATACTGTCGGGATCCACAATGGTAAATAAATATAACGTTATTTCACATGTTGCTCAAAACTGGCAAATATTGTGATATTGTTAAAAGCCTGCCTGTTCAGATCCCTGTCTGAACTCAACAATGAAGGTAGTATATAACTATAGCAATGTGGACAATTATTAGAAAAGGGGCAATGAGCCAATGATCCCACGTATACCACAAGCCCCCCGAGTCAGTGAACTGGTAAAGGAATATTTGACTGTACTGAAGGAAGCCGGTTTTACAGGCGATACTGCCAGTAATTACGCTGATCGACTCACTATGGCGACAGATAATAGTATTTATCAGTTGCTACCACAAGCGGTTATCTTTCCCCGCTCAACTGCTGATGTTGCACTGTTGGCAAGAGTTGCGGGAGAAGAACGCTTCCATTCTCTGACATTTACCCCCCGGGGAGGCGGAACGGGTACGAATGGGCAGGCACTCAACAATGGCATTGTTGTGGATATGTCCCGTTATATGAAAAGAATTCTGGAAATTAACCCGGAGCAAGGGTGGGTTAAAGTTGAAGCCGGAGTTATCAAAGATCAGCTCAATCAATATCTAAAGCCTTTCGGCTATTTCTTTTCTCCTGAATTATCAACCAGTAACCGTGCCACACTGGGTGGGATGATCAATACCGATGCATCCGGTCAGGGTTCGCTGGTGTATGGAAAAACGTCAGATCATGTACTTGGTGTCCGGGCTGTTTTACTGGGTGGGGAAATGTTTGATACCCGCCCAATGAATACAACATTGGCGGAATCGATTGCGAAAGAAAATTCAACCGTCGGGCATATCTATAAAACCGTACTCGAACGCTGTCGTGAACAACGGGAATTAATTATTGAAAAGTTCCCAAAACTTAATCGGTTTTTGACGGGGTATGATTTACGCCATGTCTATAGCGATGATTTGCAATCTTTTGACCTGACACGCATCTTAACCGGTTCTGAAGGCACCCTGGCTTTTATTACTGAAGCAACGCTGGATATTACGCCTTTGCCAAAAGTCAGGCGGCTTGTAAATGTAAAATATGATTCTTTTGATTCAGCCCTGCGTAATGCTCCATTTATGGTTGAAGCTAAGGCACTTTCTGTTGAAACCGTGGATTCTAAAGTTCTCAACCTTGCACGGGAAGATATCATCTGGCACTCAGTAAAAGAGTTGATCACCGATGTGCCTGATAAGGATATGCAAGGGCTGAATATTGTTGAATTCAGTGGCAATGATGAACAGCAAATTGATCAACAGGTTAGTACGCTCTGCCAGCGCCTTGATGAACTGATGGCGAACAATCAGGCCGGGATAATCGGTTACCAGACCTGCCACCATTTAGATGATATTGAACGCATTTATGCGATGCGGAAAAAATCTGTTGGTTTACTCGGTAATAGTAAAGGTGCAGCCAAACCCATTCCATTTGTGGAAGACACGTGTGTTCCTCCTCAGCACCTTGCTGATTATATAGCTGAATTTCGCCAGCTCTTAGATAACCATCAGCTTAATTATGGTATGTTCGGCCATGTGGATGCTGGTGTTTTACACGTGCGGCCTGCACTGGATATGTGCGATCCTCAGCAGGAAATGCTAATGAAGCAGATTTCCGATGAAATAGTTCATCTGACGGCCAAATATGGTGGATTGTTATGGGGAGAACACGGAAAAGGCTTCCGGGCAGAATATAGCCCCGCTTTCTTTGGTGAAACCTTATACGATGAACTGCGTCGGATTAAAGCCGCATTTGATCCGCTTAACAGACTGAATCCGGGAAAAATCTGTCCACCGATGGGCATTGATGCTCCCATGATGAAGGTTGATGCGGCCAAGCGAGGCACTTTTGACAGAACGATCCCCGTTAATGTCAGAAGTACATTCCGTGGAGCAATGGAGTGTAATGGCAATGGCCTATGTTTCAATTTTGATGTTAAAAGCCCGATGTGTCCTTCAATGAAAATCAGCCAGCATCGGATCCATTCGCCCAAAGGCAGGGCTACTCTTGTCAGGGAATGGCTGCGGCTTTTGACCGAACAGGGGGTTAAGCCTGAATTACTGGAGCATGGGCTTGACCAGTCGCGCCCCAGCCTGCGCGGTCTGATTGAAAAAACACGTTATAGTTGGCAGGCATGGCGGGGAGAGTATGATTTTTCACATGAAGTAAAAGAAGCGATGTCAGGTTGTCTGGCTTGTAAGGCCTGTTCGACACAATGCCCGATTAAAATTGATGTGCCATCGTTCCGTTCCCGTTTTCTGGCTTTGTATCATAGCCGTTACCTACGTCCGTTGCGTGATCACATCGTCGCTAACGTTGAAGACAGTACTCCATTAATGGCAAAAGCACCCCGCGTATTTAATTTCTTTCTGCGGCAGCCATGGGTGCAAAAACTCAGCCAGCATACTATTGGTATGGCTGATCTACCTCAGCTTTCCTATCCGACATTGCAGCAACAGCTGGCAGGACACTATGCGGTGGGTACGACACTGGAACAGCTCGAAACCTTATCTTCATCTCAGCGTAAACAGCATGTACTTATTGTTCAGGATCCTTTCACCAGTTACCACGATGCAAAAGTGGTAACTGATTTTGTGCGACTGGTTGAGAAACTGGGATATCAGCCAGTGTTGTTACCGTTTTCTCCCAATGGAAAAGCGCAACACGTCAAAGGTTTCTTAAATAAGTTTGCTAAGACAGCCCGGAAAACGGCTGATTTTCTGAATCGGGCGGCACAATTGGATATTCCGATGGTGGGTGTCGATCCAGCCTTAGTTCTGTGTTATCGGGATGAATACAGGGATATTCTCGGTGAACATAGAGGCAATTTTAATGTCCAATTAGTTCATGAATGGCTGGTTAATATATTGCCAGAAATTATTCCAACAGAAAAACGTGACAATGTAACACTTAATCATGACTGGTATCTGTTTGGTCACTGTACAGAAGTGACAGCATTACCTAACAGCGGTAAACAGTGGAGTGACATCTTCCACCATTTTGGCGGTAATTTAAACAGCGTCAACGTGGGGTGCTGTGGTATGGCTGGAACGTATGGTCACGAAAAAAAGAATCTCGAAAACTCGCTTGGTATTTACCGGCTTTCATGGGCGCCAGCATTGAGCAACCTTGCTTTGGAGCATTGCCTCAGCACCGGTTATTCATGCCGTAGTCAGGTAAAGCGCATAGAAGGAAAAGTACTTAAACACCCATTACAAGCCTTATTGGAGATAGTGTAGTGATTCAGAAACAACAAATTTGGAAACGTAGCGCAGATGTCAGCATGCTAAATCAATTGAGAAATGACTGCATGCTAGAATATGTTGGAATAGAAATAACCCGCCTTGGTGATGATTTCCTTGAAGGCACAATGCCGGTTGATCAACGAACTAAACAGCCATTCGGGATTTTGCATGGTGGGGCATCTGTGGTGTTGGCAGAATCACTGGGTTCACTCGCTGGCTATCTTTGCTCTGAAGGTGAACAGAAAGTTGTCGGTGTAGAAATTAATGCAAATCATATTAAAGCCGTGCGTGATGGTATAGTTAGAGGAGTCTGCAAAGCAATCCATCTTGGACGTTCTCATCAGGTCTGGCAGATTGATATTTATAACGGACAGCAACAATTATGTTGCACATCTCGTTTGACTACAGCGATATTGTCCTAATATTTGGTATATAAAAGCAGTTTGCTTAGTTTTTATTGTGGCAAAGGGGGGTAAAATAGCCTTATGTGAGGCTATTAATTAACCACTGGCATTCAAATATCATTGAGGAAGTGTGTATGAAGCGATTTTTGACTTTTATCAGTACTTTCTTGATCGGCATGTTGTCGTTCTGCGGGATAGCGAATATGGCTTATGCGGTGGAATATCCGCTACCACCTGCTAACAGTAGCCTGATTGGTGAGAATTCCATCTATGTCGTACCTAATGATGGACTTCCACTGGAAGCCATAGCCGCTAAATACCAAATAGGTCTGTTGGCGATGTTAGAAGCCAATCCTGGTGTTGATCCGTATTTACCTAAACCCGGAACCAAGCTGGTCATCCCATCACAGATGTTGCTTCCCAATACCCCCCGTCAGGGTATTGTTATTAATCTGGCTGAAATGAGGCTCTATTATTATCCGAAAGGGAAAGATAGTGTCATTGTGTATCCAATCGGCATTGGGCAGCTTGGGCGCAATACACCAACAATGACAACCTCAGTCAGCCAGCTTATTAAAAATCCGACATGGACGCCTACTACAAATATTCGTAAGGATTATGCGAGTCGAGGGATTATCCTGCCTGCTGTAATACCTGCCGGGCCAGATAATCCAATGGGTGATTTTGCTTTGCGTCTGTCAGCCGGGCGTGGGGAATATCTGATACATGGCACTAATGCCAATTTTGGTATTGGCATGCGTGTTAGCTCCGGTTGTATACGTTTACGTCCTGATGACATTAAAGCGCTTTTCCACAATGTTCCAAGAGGAACCCGTGTTCAGATTATTAATGAACCGATCAAATATGCAGTAGAGCCGGATGGAAAACGCTATGTTGAAGTTCATCAGCCTTTGTCAAAAACAGAATCGGATGATCCTCAGACCATGCCAATTAAGCGCACGGAAGGGTTATTAAAATTTATTGGAAATAAGGGAACCAATGTTGTTTTGGTCGATCAGGAAATTATTCGTCGTTCTGGAATACCAGTAGCGGTAAATGAGAAGGGGGCTTCATCCAGCCACAGGGAAAAAGAGATATCACAGTTAGTGGAGGAGCGTGAAGACGAAACTCTGAACGTTCAGCCTGTTAAACTACCCCCGTTGAATCAGCCCACACCAGTCTATCAGACAAAGTCGTGACCTAAACTGTAGATAATCCAAGATATACATAAAGAATGGCGTACTTATTAAGTACGCCATTCTTGAAAATGCTACAAATTTATTTTTTGTAGGAACGAACTTGGTTGTCAAGACGTTGGTTAGCACGAGCTGCTTCGTCTTTAGCTGTTTGTACATCAGAACGCATTGAGCCAACTTCGTTGCTCAGTTGGTCAACTTTGGAACCCAAAGTTAGAACCTGAGAAGAAAGCTGGTCAACTTTTTTAGCCGTGCTTGTACAACCTGCTAACATCGTAGAAGCGAGAATTACTGCGCCAAGTACAATTTTAGTACGATTCATCACAATACCCTCTAGATTAAGTTAATCTTCAAGTAGCTATCTAATTATTACACAAACTTTTTTAGAAAGAGAATAAATTTTGTCCGGATAAACAAATTCTACTGTTTTTCGCTCTAAAATAAGTTAATAATTTTTAGATAACTACAATAAAACGGTAATGAGAGGAATAATTAAATCAGAAAAATCTCAAACATTACGTGATGTATCTTCCAGTTTTTCACTGTACTGATGTAATAAACCAACAATATCCCATTGCCTATTTTGTTATTTTGACACATTTTTCTCTGGCAGAATCCGTGGGTTAAGTGAGTAAAATGCTTTAATGATGCGTATTAACGTCAATAATTTTAAAATAATTAGTGTATTTATTATGCATCTTTTATTGCTGTTTTTTGCGCTTATTACAGGAGCACATTTTTTTATTAGAGAGGAAGGGACAAAAATATGGAGGGATTATTTATAAGTACAGATCGCTCAATTACTGAGCGATCTGCTTTGTAATCAAAAATAATTACAGCACATGAACAGAAGATGTATTTGTTGTGCCGCTTGGTACTAATGCACCGGATACCATCACAACGATATCACCTTTACTTGCCATACCGCTGGCTAATGCAGCTTCTTTACCGATACGGTAAAAGTCATCGGTAGAGGCAATTTCTTTGACTACCTGTGTAGAAACACCTTTAACCAGCAATAACTGGCGGGCAGTGATTTCATTAGTAGTTAATGCGAGGATCCGTGCATTAGGGAAGTATTTACGCACAGATCTTGCAGATTTACCGCCATAAGTTGCAACAACGATCAGAGGGGCTTCCAGTTTTTCCGCAATTTCTACTGCGCCACGGCAAACCGCTTCAGTTACACGTAACTTCTGTGTTTTGGTATTTTCAATCCGGCTGCCCATAACGCGATCTGTACGTTCACAGATAGTTGCCATGATGGAAACGGCTTCCACTGGGTATTTTCCTTTCGCACTTTCGCCAGAAAGCATAACTGCGTCAGTTCCGTCTAAAATTGCGTTGGCAACATCACCAGCTTCGGCACGGGTAGGGCGTGGATTTTTGATCATGGAATCCAGCATCTGAGTCGCAGTGATGACAACTTTACGTGCAGAGTTACATTTCTCTATCATCATTTTCTGCGCGAAAATGACTTCTTCTACCGGGATTTCAACACCCAGATCACCACGGGCAACCATGATACCGTCTGAGGCTTCCAGGATCTCATCAAAATTGTTCAGACCTTCCTGATTTTCAATTTTGGAAATAATCTGGATATGTTCACCACCATGAGCTTTCAGGTGTTCACGAATTTCCAGAACGTCAGAACGCTTACGGATGAAAGAGGCTGCGATAAAATCAACACCCTGTTCACAGCCAAAGATGAGATCCTGCTTATCTTTTTCTGCCAGCGCAGGCAGGTTGATAGAAACGTTCGGTAGGTTAACGCCTTTGTTTTCGCCTAAGTCACCGTTGTTCAGAACTTCACAGATAACTTCAGTGCCGGCGATCTCTTTTACTGTCATGGCAATCAGACCATCATCGACCAAAACTGTATTACCTACAGATAAATCGGCGGGTAAGCCTGAATAGGTTACGGCAACGCGCTCCTGATTGCCGATAGTGGATTGATCAGTTGTAAAGGTGAAAGTCTGGCCAGCTGTCAGGGAAACATCGTTGCCATCTTCCAGCTTCATGGTACGGATTTCAGGGCCTTTAGTATCCAGTAAGATAGCTGCTTTTTTACCGGTTTTTGCAGTGACTGCGCGGATATTTTTAATACGCTGACCATGTTCTTCGTAGTCACCGTGAGAAAAATTCAGGCGCATAACGTTCATGCCTGAGTTAAGCAGTTCGGTCAGTTTTTCTTCGGATTCAGTTTTTGGCCCGATAGTACAAACAATTTTGGTTTTTTTCATGACAATCTATCTACTACTGGTTTTAATGGATTAAAAAGAGTGTATTACCAACCATTGACATTATATGCCAGTGTCACTTGGCTCTGTTAGTCTGGCATTTTAAGTTGCGCAACATACATGGAAAACGGATGGCAGAAAAGTGTCAATTGGTTGTTTTTCATCAAGCCAGGCATGTATTAACCATGTGGATTTAGAGCGATTAATCATCTGCAATTTTTTCTGGATTCGGTAAATTAATTGGCTGAAACCATTCAACTAATGACAGGGCCGTATTATAGAGGCTAATTTCTGTGAAATGAATCAAAAAGTGATTCTTGAAAAAATTTATCTGATAAGAGTAAAAAATGAGCATATTCATATCAGAAAAATCAGAGAGTTGTTGCGCAACAGTGAAAAAATAATTTTTAGCGGCTTGAATATTGTGGATGAGAAAAGCGTTTTTATAATAAACGTGAGTAATTATAAGAAAAATAACGGTGGTATTACAGATAATAAAAAAGAGGATATCAAGTGTATGGTGCGTCCGAGTGGACTCGAACCACCGACCCCCACCATGTCAAGGTGGTGCTCTAACCAACTGAGCTACGGACGCACATAAATTTGAGTTGCTATGCCAACCAGATATTTGGTGCGTCCGAGTGGACTCGAACCACCGACCCCCACCATGTCAAGGTGGTGCTCTAACCAACTGAGCTACGGACGCAATCTAAATTTCTATGGGTGACAACGGGGACGAATATTAACGATCGCTGAGCTATCTGGCAAGGGAAAAAATGCAAATTCGTGTTTGATTGCTCGCATTTACATCTTTTAGTGTGAATTTGCAGCTTTTTCCCCTTGAGATATTAATTTAATGTACTAAATTAACGGGTAGAACGAGCGAGGACAGCATGATCAGGCTGCTTTTGTAACCACAAAATCCGGTAGCCAATCATAATTGCTGCAACAGTTAATCCGATAATAAACCCAATCCAGAAACCTTGTGGGCCCATAGGTTCAGTAACAAGATTGGTCAATGCCAGTATATAACCACTTGGTAATCCGAAAATCCAATAGGCGATAAAAGTGATAACGAAAATAGAACGTGTATCTTTATATCCACGTAATACACCTGAGCCAATGACTTGAACAGAATCGGAAAGCTGGTAAATAGCCGCAAATAGCATCAGATTAGATGCTAATATGACCACTTCAGGATTATCGTTATACATCATAGCAATCGGTTCACGGAATATTGTTGTGAATGCGGCGGTGATGCAAGCAATTATTAACCCGAGCGCAAGGCTGGTATAAGCTGATACTTTGGCACCTTCAGTTGATTTTTGTCCGAGGTTATAACCCACCCGGATAGTGGCTGCGATACCAAATGACAGTGGGAACATAAACATTAGTGAACTGAAATTGAGCGCTATTTGATGCCCTGCAACATCCACTACTCCAAGAGGGGAGAGCAGTAAGGAGACAACAGCAAACAATGTTACCTCAAAGAACATAGCCAGACCGATAGGCAATCCCAGCAGAGTAATGCGTTTTTGTGTATGCGAGTGAGGGCGAGAAAAATTCTCAAATGTATGAATATCTTTCTGGGATGGTGCATGTTTAACATAGGTAAGTAGTAACAGACACATAACCCAGTAAACACTCGCGGTTGCAACCCCACAACCTACACCACCAAGTTCTGGTGCACCAAACTTACCGTAAATGAAAATATAGTTGACAGGGATATTCACTAATAGCCCGATAACGCCAATAACCATCGCTGGTTTGGTTTTTGACAGCCCTTCACACTGGCAGCGTAAAACCTGATAGAACAGGCAACCGGGTGCTCCCCACATAATTGCATGGATAAAATCGATGGATTTTTGTGCCAGAACGGGGTCTACATTATGCTGTGCTTCTATAATAAATCGGCAATTATATAAAATCGTCATTACAAAGATAGAAAGAAATGTCGCCAGCCAAAAACCTTGCTGGATCTGGCCTGCAACATTTTTTCTCTGACCTGAGCCATTCATATGGGCAACGATCGGTGTTAAAGCCATCAAAATCCCTTGAGCAAGCAAAATCGCTGGCAGCCAGATTGATGTCCCTATAGCAACAGCGGACATCTCTATTGCACCTGCTTTACCGGCCATGACTGTATCGACGACTCCCATCGCAGTTTGTGAAGACTGAGCGATAATGACGGGGATCCCCAGAGCGAGCAAACTACGCGCTTCATTTAAATATTTCTGCACGTACTACACCTTTTAATTGAAAAATTGACGATAGAAAAAACAAGGAATATTTCTGCGAGCAAACAGAACTGTTTGAAAAGCAACCTCTTGTTAACATAGGTATTGTATAGGACTCATTTTACTAATCCAATCATTGTTTGATATTTAGTCTAAATGAGTAATAACATTACACGTGAAATAGTGTTTAAAAGAGATTAGTGGGTTACACTAACTTATTATGTAAAACGATGAAAGAGGTTCCCCATGTTTACAGGCATTGTTCAGGGAAAGGCGCCTATAGTTGCTATTGAAGAAAAAACACATTTTCGGACTCATATAGTCAAATTTCCGGCTGAATTATTACCTGATATTGAAACGGGAGCTTCCGTTTCTCATAATGGCTGTTGTCTGACTGTCACAAAAATTGATGGTGACTTAATTAGCTTTGATTTGATGAAAGAGACTTTGCGTCTGACTAATCTTGGTGAGCTTAAGATTGGTGATTTAGTGAATTTGGAAAGGGCAGCAAAATTCGGTGATGAAATTGGCGGGCATTTAATGTCCGGGCATGTGATTACAACAGCTGAAATTGCGAAAATTTTCACCTCAGAAAATAACCATGAAATATGGTTCCGTATTTATGACAAACAATTGATGAAATATATCCTGCATAAAGGATTTGTTGGCATTGATGGGATTAGTCTGACCATTGGAGATGTAGTAAATAATCGTTTTTGTGTTCATTTGATACCAGAAACGTTAGAGCGCACGACATTGGGTAAAAAGCGTATTGGTCATAAGGTGAATATTGAAATTGATCCACAGACTCAGGCGATTGTAGATACTGTTGAACGTTTCATGGCACAGAAAGAACAAGAAAAAGTATTATCACAGTTGGAAGGTAATTAAAATTTTGCAGAAAAAAGCTACAGAAGTGAAAACTGTAGCTTTTTAATTGTATTACAAACCCACTAGCAAAATATTAACGCGGAACTCTTAATCCATTTTCAATTCCACGTGGGCTGAACATAACCTGCCATAACTGGATATCTCTGGCGCGAAATGCCCCGGCGCAGGCATTCAGATAATAACTGAACATGCGTTTGAAGCGGGGGCTATAATTATGAGCTATTTTATCCCAGTTTGTAATAAAACGTTCATACCATGCCATCAGAGTACGATCATAGTCAGCTCCGAAGTTATGCCAGTCTTCCATCACAAATTTCCCGGTGCTGGCTTTGGCAATCATTGCAATTGATGGCAAGTGCCCATTAGGGAAAATATATTTACCGATCCACGCATCGACATTCACTTTATCCCGGTTGGAACCAATGGTGTGCAGTAAGAAAAGACCATCAGGCTTCAGATTCCTACGTACTACGTCGAAATAGTTAGCATAATTTTTGGAGCCTACATGTTCAAACATGCCGACAGAAACGATTCTGTCAAACTGGAGGTTTAGATCCCGGTAATCTTCAAGGATAATTTTCACATCCAGATCTTTACAGCGCTCCTGAGCATATTTTTGTTGCTCCACTGAAATAGTGACTCCAGTGACGGAAACGGAATAATGTTTGGCTGCGTAAGCGGCTAATCCGCCCCAGCCACAACCGATATCCAGCAGAGTCATACCCGGTGATAACTGTAATTTTTCGCAAATCAGCCGAAGTTTATTAGACTGAGCTTCTTCCAGTGAATTCACATCTTTCCAGTAGCCGCATGAATATTGCATATTGGGATCAAGCATGAGTGTAAATAGGTCATTACCCAAATCGTAATGTTCTTCCCCTACAATCCACGCCCGTTTAGGGGACTGTAAATTAAACAGGCGGGAAGTCACAACCATCAAAATGTCCTTAAAATTTTTTGGAATTTTGTGTTCCAGACCCGCCCGTAATATTTTATAAAAGAAAACATCTAAACGCTCACAATCCCACCAGCCATCCATATAGCTTTCGCCTAATCCTAAAGATCCCTGTTTCAATACTCTTTTATAAAAATCAGGGTTTTTGACTTGTATGTCAAAAGGGCGTTTTCCATTAATTTGAATGCCTGCTTCCTGAAGCAGGTCATTCGCAATCCTATGCCACTGGTCAGTGATTTTTTTATTTTCTTCAACGAAAGATGAACTCATATACTCTCCAACATTTATGTGGTGGAATTTTGAGGTACCTCTTTATTACTGGTTATTTATGCTTCCCGGGATTTGTTTTTTTGCCGTTGAACTGCATTTTGAAATCCGTAGGAATATTGAAACTAATCAGAAAATGACTTAAAGGCAGTTATGCCGTTCGTCCGTGATATAAAAGAGAGCTTCATTGCTCTTCTAAACCTCAAATTCCGAGTTTTTAGAATAATGAATCCATATGAGTATATGAGTGAAATAATATTTAAACAATAAGCAAGAGAAAGGCCATATCATCATATGGCCTTTCGTTGAGAATATTCTCAGGTATTATATTATAGAGCAATTAATTGATTGATAATTAGTTACCAATATCATCCTTTTTCTTTTGTAAATAATAACCTATCATCATTGGGATAATGGTGGCTACCATCACTGTTGTCGTTGAGATGAGAGGGTTTTTCATAAACATAGCAACAAGCATACTGGCAATAAAGCAAAGGCCTAATTGTAAAGCATTTTGCAATGCGGCAGCTTTACCACTGTCTTTCGGATAAACGGAAAGAGCATTTGCTACAGCAATAGGATAAGAGGCGCCATTCATTGCTGCCATAACACAGAAAGGAATAAGAATAACGATGAAAGAAGGGTAAAACCAAGCAGCTAAATAGATAAGTACCATGCTTATGGCATAACCTGCCAATAAGACAGGAAATATAGTTTCACTTTTAACTTTTTCCAGCAAAATACGGCAGCCATACCCACCCACCATAAATGCCAAAGTTTGTGGAATATAACTTAAACCGATATCTGTCGCGTCATAACCCATACTATTCAAAATAGTTGGTGAACCCGTTAACCAGGCAAAAAAGCCGGCGCTACAGGAAGCATAAATCAAAACATTGCCGCTAAAAACTGATGACTTCAATAAGGTGAAGAAAGAAGCACTATTATTATTTGCGCTGGTATCAATGGGAACACGTTTGTTCGTCAGAAAAAGCGTAGGTATCAGTAGTAACAGCGTTACCACCATCAAAACAAGAAAGATAACCCTCCAGCTTGTGTGTGACAGTAACCATGCGCCTAATAATGGTGCAAGGGCAGGGGAAAGCGCCACTAATGGCATAATCATAGCGAAAACACGTTTCGTGCGTTCAGCATCATATCTGTCGACAACCAGAGCCTGCCAGGAAACGGCAGTAGAGCAGACCCCAACAGCCTGAATAAATCTCAGGACAAGTAATTGAGTCGCATCTGTTATCCAAAGTATACCCAGACAGCTGAGGCAAAACAGGGTTAAGCCGATAATCAGAACAGGCTTTCTTCCCAGACGATCAGAGAGTAATCCCCATAAAAGCTGAGCAACGGCAAAACCGCCGAGAAAAATGCTAAGGCTTGCACTGATGGCACCTTTTGATGTGTTTAAATCTTTACTCATAGCATCAAAGGCGGGCAGATACATATCAATGGCTAAGTAGCCGAGCATACTCAGGCCAGCAAGATAAAACATAAATGGAAGAGAGTTTTTATTTGTTGTCATTGTATTAATAAATCGCGTTAGTCAATCGGTGTGGTAATTGATAAAGAAATATGGAGCTTATTTTATATGGCGTGATTTTTGATTGTGAAACGGTATTATTTGTACCATGCTATGAAAAAAATTAAAAGGAAGAAACATGTGGTCTGAATATTCTCTGGAAGTTGTTGATGCGGTGGCAAGAACAGGAAGTTTCAGTGCGGCTGCATCAGAACTTCACCGTGTGCCTTCTGCTGTCAGTTATACGATAAAGCAACTTGAAGAATGGCTGGCAGTTTCTCTGTTCGAACGCCGTCACCGTGACGTAGAGTTAACTGAAGCAGGAGCCATTTTTGTTAAGGATGCCCGTTCTGTTATCAAAAAAATGAATCATACCCGGCACCAATGTCAGCAGGTGGCAAACGGATGGCGCGGACAACTCAGTATCGCTGTTGATCAGGTTGTTAAACCAGAACGGACACGTCAGCTTATTCTGGATTTCTATCGTCATTTTCCGGATATTGAGTTATTTATCTATCCTGAAGTTTTTAACGGTGTATGGGATGCGCTGGTGGATGGGCGTGTTGATGTTGCTATTGGAGCAACACGCGCTTCTCCGGTTGGCGAGCGATACAGTTTCAGGGATATGGGTTTTATGCCATGGCTGTGTGTTGCCAGCCCTGAGCATGAGCTGGCGCTCGTAACGGAAAAATTAAATGATGACCAATTGCGGCCTTATGCCAGTTTATGTCTTGAGGACACATCACGTGCCCTGCCTAAGCGTGATACATGGGCTTTAGATAATCAGCGGCGATTGGTTGTTCCTGACTGGGAAGCGGGCTTGTCCTGTCTAATGGAGGGATTGTGTGTGGGAATGGTACCTAAACACCGGGCATTACCGCTTATTCGTCAGGGAAAATTGTGTGTGCTTGAACTTGAGCAGCCGTTACCTGATAGCCCGTGCTGTCTGACATGGTCGCAAAAAAGCCATTCACCTGCATTAAGCTGGTTGCTTGAGTATCTTGGTGATAACACAACGCTTAATGCTGAATGGCTACAAGAAGACTAACTGTTAGCGGCGATAATCAATAAAAGGACCATCGGCAACAGAGCGCCGCTCTACAAGACGCGGGTGAACCTCAATGGTTTGGGCATCTTCACGTTTATTGATAATCCTATCAAGTAGCGTGGAGAAAGCCATTTGCCCCAGCCGCTCTTTAGGTTGGTGAATGGTCGTCAGTGCTGGTGTGAAATAGCGTGCATTACGGATATTGTCATAACCAATGATGGAAATATCCTGAGGAACGCGTAGACCCATTTCATCGGCAGCACAAATAGCCCCCATTGCCATCACATCCCCGCCACAGAACACAGCTGTAGGGCGATGTTTCTGGTTTAAGATCTTACACATTGCCTGATAACCTGATTCAGGCTCAAAATCCCCCTGAACGACCCATTCATCCCGAATAGTGATATTGGCTTCTTTCAGTGCCTTGAGAAAACCCTGATGACGCCCGCCACCTGTATTTCTGGCTAATGGGCCGGGAATGGAGGCAATATCACGATGCCCACGTTCAATCAAATACCGGCCAGCTAAATAACCACCGTGGAAGGCATTATCAATAATGGCATCCGTAAAGTCCCCTCTGGATTCCCCCCAGTCCATGACAACCATAGGAATATTGCGATAATCCTCCAGCATCCCCAGCAACTGTTGAGGATATTCTGAACACATAACTAATAAACCATCTACGCGTTTTTGCGCCAGCATCGCGAGATAAGCTTTTTGTTTGTCGAGGTTGTTATGGGAATTACATAAAATCAATGTATAGCCTTTGCTATAACAACTATTTTCGACAGACTCGATTATTTCAGCAAAATAGGGTGCTTCACTTGAGGTTGCCAATAACCCGATAGATTTTGTGTGATTGACTTTTAAGCTTCGGGCAACAGCACTGGGAGAATAATTCAGTTCCTTAATGGCAGCCCATACTGCGGCCTTCGTATCTTCGGCGACGAAACGGGTTTTATTAATAACATGGGATACGGTTGTGGTTGAAACACCAGCGCGTTTAGCCACATCTTTAATCGTTGCCATGATAAAAAGGACTCCTGACCTTTTGGTCTAAATTTGTATACCCTTCATCTGGATATAGAACTTTGTTAATTATTTGCCAGTATTATATTTGTATATAGGAAGATAACTGGCAATAATTTAGCGAGAAACCGTGAATTTTGTCTGATCTAGCTCAAAAGTGAAAGCAGTAATCGATGCTATAAAGTATATGTATTAAATATCACAGTGTGATTTTTAATCTTCGAGATAAATAATTGCTTAAAATTTATGGTGTTGCTGAGTCTTAATTTTCACGATGAGGATGGTTTATGGATACAGATCTGAAATTGGGATTATTGACTGCCTGTAGTGCGTTAGTCATGATTGTTTTTCTGGCGAGTCTCTGTTTGATCGCTTGAGTCCGGAAATAATTTTAAGCCCAGAAATAATACTGTGGTGAAACGCTATCTATTTTTTCAAGGGGAAGTTTTTCACGATTCAGAAAGTACTCATGAATGGAGCATGTGTGCAGAACCGGAAAAACTTACCCTTGTATTTAACTGATAGGCTAATTAAGCCAGATTTTCTTCCACAAACTGCCAGTTAACCAGAGCCCAGAAATGCTCCAGATATTGAGGACGTGCATTGCGGTAATCGATGTAATAAGCATGTTCCCAAACATCAACAGTCAGAACAGGCTTATCTTCACCAGTCAGCGGAGTTGCTGCATTGGAAGTATTAGTGATAGCCAGGCTACCATCAGTTTTCTTGACCAGCCATGTCCAGCCGGAGCCGAAGTTTTTCAGGGCTGCATCAGTAAATTGCTGTTTGAATTCAGCAAAAGAGCCGAAAGCTTTGTTGATTGCTTCTGCCACTTTGCCGGTAGGTTCACCACCGCCGTTTGGTGACAGGCTGTGCCAGTAGAAAGTGTGGTTCCATACTTGCGCAGCATTATTGAAGATACCGCCATCAGAAGTTTTGATGATTTCTTCCAGTGTTTTTTCGGCAAAGTCTGTACCTTTAATCAGGTTGTTCAGGTTCACAACATAAGCATTGTGATGTTTGCCGTAATGATATTCCAGAGTTTCTGCTGAGATATGAGGTTCTAAGGCATCTTTAGCATAAGGTAATGCTGGTAATTCAAAAGACATTGCATACTCCTTTTAATATCGGGTTTTTGGCTTTATAAACCATGATTCGTAAAGTATTAATCATGGATAGAGCAAATTTAAGCTTATTATCATGTTGCTATTTTAGTGATTATCTTAACAACTTTTCTGCTAAATAACAGGGAAAAAGATGCGATTTAATGATGAGCTGATGTAGAACTGTTCAGTTTTAATGGATTAAATATTTATAGGGTATGGAAACCTCAGCGATTACAAAATGTTGTTCATAATAAAAATTTGTAGCAGCACGTTCGCTGTAGAAAATCAGCACCAGAAAGTGGTATTCTGAATCAATCTTTTCTGATGCTGATAAACAGCACCTGCGGTTTAAGGAAGTAAAAATGACGACAATTGAGAAAATCGAACGCCAAATTAATGAAAACCCGATTTTGCTGTATATGAAAGGCTCACCGAAGCTGCCAAGCTGTGGTTTCTCTGCTCAGGCTGTTCAGGCTTTATCTGCTTGTGGTGAACGTTTTGCTTACGTGGATATTTTGCAAAACCCGGATATCCGTGCTGAATTACCTAAGTATGCTAACTGGCCGACATTCCCTCAGCTTTGGGTTGATGGTGAATTAGTCGGGGGATGTGACATCCTGATGGAGATGTATCAACGCGGTGAACTGCAAGCATTGATTAAAGAGACCGCGGATAAATACCGTGAGCAAGAAGACAGCCAGTAATATTTGATAATCATTATTGGAGCTAAGAGCCTAATAAAATAGGCTCTTAGTTTATCAGGCTTCGTCGTCCGGAGTGGCCAGAGGCCAGCCACCTAGTCGCTTCCAGCGATTAACCAATTCGCAGAAAAGCAGACTCGTCCGATCTGTATCATAGAGAGCACTGTGTGCCTGATTACTGTCAAAAGGGATTTCTGCTGTAATGCAGGCTTTTGCCAGAATAGTCTGACCAAGCACCAAACCACTCAGCGCAGCCGTATCAAACGTGGCAAAAGGATGGAATGGATTACGTTTTAAACCAGAGCGTTCAGCCGCTGCCATAACAAAATTGTGATCAAAACTGGCATTATGAGCAACTATAATGGCGCGATTGCAATTACTCCCTTTCATACCTTTACGGACCATCTTAAAAATGGCATGCAGTGCAGTATATTCGCTGACGGCACCCCGTAATGGATTAGTCGGGTCAATACCTGTAAATGCCAGCGCGGCGGGGTCAAGATTGGCTCCTTCAAAGGGCTCAATATGGAAATGCAGCGTATCAGCCGGCGCCAGCCAACCTTCTTCATCCATTTTTAACGTCGTTGCAGCTATTTCAAGTAGAGCATCTGTCCGCGCATTAAACCCGGCGGTTTCTACATCAATAACAACGGGATAATAGCCACGAAAGCGCCCACTGAGCATGTTTTGATCTTTTATATTAGACATCTGATTTTATTCTTAACTTCAGGATAGCGGATATTATGACAAAATTTATTGAGCATTGCAGAAGTAATATCTACCTAGTGGAAACGAAGGGCATGTTAAAGATGCCCTTGTATATGGAGACTTGCATATGGAAAATAGTTAATGGCCTAATGCACTACTGGCGCTTTTATTTTCAATAAGTTCGATTTTATAACCGTCAGGATCTTCAACAAAAGCAATAACAGTTGTTCCGCCTTTCACTGGCCCGGCTTCACGAATGACATTTCCCCCGGCACGTTTGATACGCTCACACGTTGCCGCAACATCATCAACACCTAAAGCAATATGGCCGAATGCTGTCCCCATTTCGTAGCTTTCAACATCCCAGTTGTACGTTAATTCGATGACCGCACCCTGACTTTCATCAGAGTAACCTACAAAGGCGAGGGAATATTTATACTCTGGATTTTCACTCGTACGAAGTAGACGCATGCCCATTACTTTAGTATAAAAATCAATCGAGCGTTGCATGTTGCCAACACGGATCATTGTATGAAGTAGACGCATGATTACCTCTTATGTTTATGGTTTTATATAAAAATATTAATTTTACGAAATAGCAAAAGATCAAAATTTCGTGCTCTGACCCCATTGTTTTTTAACTATATATGGTAAACATAAGGTAATTCAATGCGTCCTTTCACCTTTGTTTTGCTCACTACTATTTTGTAATCCATTATTTGATGTGAGCTGGATCTAGATAGTGTTGCAATTCTCTCAGAGATAATCGGTTAGGTAATTTTGTATACAGGAGGATGACATGGCTGAGCAACTAGAGTTTTTTGTTATTCCTAATCCTTGCAAGGGGATTTGTGAATTGGGTCCCCGTGGTTTCTGTCGAGGTTGCTATCGTAATCGAGAAGAGCGCTTTATGTGGATGAAATTATCTGATGGGCAAAAAAGAGAAATATTGCGGTTATGCCATGCTAGATATCTGCGGACACTCAAAAATAACGGGCATGATGAAGTTGTTCCATCAAAACAGCTTGGGTTATTTTAATTCACATTTTTAACTGTTAATGAAATTTTCTTATATGAATAATATTTCATATTTTCATTGTGGTTAAGAACTTTTGCCATGATAAAGTGATATTTTATTCATATTACCTATTTTTTATTTGATATAGGTCATTTAAAAATATTACAGAGATTGACTAATTAAATTCTTCAGGTAAAGGTTTCTTATCAAATAATTAATTATTGAACAATAATCGAGCTAATTGGTTATCTGTTTGTTTTTAATGGTTTTTATTATCAGCTTAACGCTAACTGTAAGATAAAAATGATATTAATGTAAAAATATATAGATTAGTATTTGGATGGCGGTTATTCTTATAGAACTTTAACCGAGCGGTATTGTGTCTATTTTTTGGAGTTTGTATCTGTTTCGTTGATATTTAAAATCTTAATAGTTAAGTTGGAGGATTATTTTATACAGTTTATATCGTTGGTGGATTAATGCGCGATTTTATTCGGTGCGCCGTAAAACTTCGCTCTTTAGGGCGACGAAGATGTCAACTTTAAGTAACAAGCCAACGCGATACTAATTAAGTAATTAGCGAAATATCTGACTCTACTAATGTGAGCAAGATATAGGATGCGTATCCATTATTCATATGAATAAACTGATTGGATAATTCATTGATGTTATATGAGTCTCTAATTATAAGGAGGGGTAATTGGAATTGACATTGGGATCAGACCTGGCACGTTTAGTTCGTGTTTGGCGCGCTTTAATTGATCATCGTTTGAAGCCGTTGAAATTAACTCAGACACATTGGGTTACTCTTTACAATATTAGTTTGTTACCACCGGAGCAGTCACAGATACAACTTGCAAAAGCAATTGGTATTGAACAACCATCCCTGGTAAGAACTTTAGATCAATTAGAAGAAAAGAAACTCATTACAAGGCACACATGTGCTAATGATAGGCGCGCTAAAAGAATCAAATTAACAGAAGAGTCAGAAAATTTTATCAGAGAAGTGGATAGTGTTATTGGTTCGACGAGGAAAGACATCTTGGAGGGAATTACTCATGACGAGTTAATTCTACTTGCTTCTGTAATAAAAAAAATCGAAAAAAATATTAGCCAATTACATAAACAGGTAATATAAAAATTAATCGATAAAAAGAAAATCGCGGGCCATATTTTGGTGATCCGCGATTTTTTTGTTTAAATATACTTTAATCCTATTAGATAGGGGAGACCGTTGTTGAGTCACCACTATCGGCAATTTTGATACGCTGCCCTTTACTGAATAAAACCTGATCCTGTTTTTGCACCACAACAATATTTCTTCCGCTGTCAGTACGGATTTCCAATTCGACACCTTTTGTCTGATCGATAGCACCTTCAATTCCTTGACCTGCCATTCCACCGACAATAGCACCAGCGGCTGTTGCAAGCCTCTGTCCTCTACCGCCGCCAACCGAATCACCTAACAAGCCCCCTAATACTGCTCCGCCAATCGCTCCTAGCATGTTTTGGTTGCCAGCCTGAGAGCCTTTTATAGTGACCGGACGGACAGATAAAATAGTTCCGTAGGTGACGTTTTGAATTTGTTTGGCCTGATCAATTGAGTAAGTATCACTAGACAGTGCTCCCATGTCAGCACATCCGGATAATGTTGTTACTACAACTGCACCAACCAGGAAACGTTTGAACATAGTTACTCCTAATTTTAATGCCTCGAGAGAAATCTGGTAATAACCCTACAATCAAGCATTCGGCTACAATGATCAGTAACAAGTATAATAATTTTACGAGTTACTTATTCTATACATTAATAGCCTCTCTATAAATATATAATAAATTTCTACATTGAATGCCAATAGGAATAATTCCTGACCAAAAGTTTAGCATGTTTTGTGAAGAGCTCTCCAAAACTCAGATTTTATCTCTTATATTTTGAGTGAAACATATATAGTCCAAATCAATGTGTTTTATAGTTACACAGGTTTATTTACAGATGTAATCCATTCTTTAAATAGGGGAATATTTATGAAGTCAGGACGTTATATTGGTGTGATGTCTGGCACCAGTATGGATGGAGTCGATGTCGTTTTAGCAGAAATCAGTGATAAGGCTGTTATACAGAAGGAAAATTACAGCCATCCGTTTCCTCAGGAGCTTAAGCAAAAATTACTGGCGATTTGTCAAGGCCAGCAAACCACATTATCAATAGTTGGGCAACTCGATTATGAGTTAGGAACGCTTTTTGCTGAATCAGTCAAAGGGTTATTAAAGAAGACCGGATTAACTGCGAATGATATCACTGCAATTGGGTGTCATGGTCAGACTGTATGGCATGAACCGGATGGTGAAAAGCCATTTACGATGCAAATTGGTGACAATAACCGTGTAACGGCATTAACCGATATCACGACAGTCGGTGATTTTCGCCGCCGTGATATGGCTTATGGCGGTCAAGGTGCACCTTTAGTTCCTGCTTTCCATATGGCGGTATTGGGCGATCCAACGGAAAGGCGTGTGATCTTGAATATTGGCGGCATTGCGAATATTTCCGCTCTTCTGCCAAATTCTGCGGTTAAGGGATATGATACCGGGCCGGGTAATATGTTGATGGATGCTTGGACATGGCGTCATAAACAGCAGCCTTATGATAAAGATGCACAATGGGCTGGAGAGGGTAATGTAAACAAAGCTCTGCTTCAGAAGATGCTTTCAGATCCCTATTTTGCACGTACTGCACCGAAAAGCACCGGGCGGGAATATTTCAATATGGCATGGCTGGAAAAACAGCTTGCTGATTTCCCTGATGTCAGTCCGGTCGATGTACAGGCCACTCTTGCTGAACTGACAGCCGTTAGCATTGCTGAACAAGTACTGCTAAATAATGGCTGTGAGCGCTTACTGGTTTGTGGCGGTGGTGCCAGAAACCCACTTATAATGCGTCGGTTATCTGCTTTATTGCCTGATACTGAAGTAGCAACAACAGACAAATATGGATTAAGCGGTGATGATATGGAAGCTTTGGCATTTGCCTGGCTGGCATTCCGTACCATGTCTGGGTTATCGGGTAACTTGCCATCGGTGACTGGTGCTGATAGGGAAACAATTTTAGGCGCAATTTATCCTGTTGCTGGCTGATAACAATGTTATGCTGAAACTCACTTAGAAATAGAGAATTAGACATGTCAGAACATAATGATACTCATATAGCAGAGCTGCGCCGTGAATATATGCGTGGTGGGTTACGGCGAAAGGATCTTACTGAAGAGCCGATGGCTCTTTTTGAGCTTTGGCTGAAACAGGCCTGTGATGCTGGGCTTAGCGACCCAACAGCGATGTGTGTAGCAACAGTCGATGAGCATGGGCAGCCTTATCAGCGTATCGTTCTATTGAAACATTTTGATAGCCGCAGTCTGGTTTTTTATACCAATCTTGGTAGCCGTAAAGCGAAACATTTAGCTCAGAATAACCGTATCAGCCTCCATTTCCCCTGGTATCAGCTTGAGCGTCAGGTCAGCTTTCTGGGCAAAGCCGAGCGTTTATCACCTCTCGAAGTAGTGAAATATTTCCATAGCCGCCCGAGAGACAGTCAGATTGCAGCCTGGGCTTCACAACAATCTTCCCGTATTTCTGCCCGAAGTATTTTAGAAGGGAAGTTTTTAGAGCTGAAGCAGAAGTTCCAGAATGGCGAAGTGCCATTGCCCAGTTTTTGGGGTGGGTTCCGGGTTGAATTTGATTCGGTAGAGTTCTGGCAGGGGGGAGCAAGCCGTCTGCATGATCGTTTTCTATACCTGCGTGAAGGAGATGAGTGGCATATTGATCGTCTGGCGCCTTAACTGCATTAATTACCGTTTTTAATACTGGCACTTATAGTACTGGCGTTTTATGCTATAGCACGCGATTTACAGCGAATCGCGACAATTAGACAATGATATATGCCTGATAGATTGCAAGTTGCAGTGCGGTGGTATTAAGAACAAATGATACACCCGATAAAGCTGCAACTTGGAAGATGAAGGATATAAGTAAAGAATACAAACCAATGGAGTCATTGATGTCTAGCAATAACCTGATTAAACAACTGCAAGAGCGGGGCCTTATTGCCCAGGTAACGGATGAAGAAGCGTTAGCGGAAAGACTGGCGCAAGGTCCGGTCTCTCTCTATTGCGGCTTCGATCCTACCGCTGACAGCTTGCATTTGGGCCATCTGGTTCCCTTGCTGTGTTTAAAAAGATTCCAGCTGAATGGACATAAACCGGTAGCTTTGGTTGGTGGCGCAACAGGTTTGATTGGTGATCCTAGTTTTAAAGCGACGGAGCGCAAATTAAACACAGAAGACACTGTTAAAGAGTGGGTTGAGAAAATCCGTAACCAAGTTTCTCCGTTCCTGAGCTTTGAGGGTGAAAACGGTGCAGAATTGGCCAATAACTATGACTGGTTTGGCCAAATGGATGTCCTTTCTTTCCTGCGTGATATCGGCAAGCACTTTTCCGTTAACCAGATGATCAATAAAGAAGCGGTTAAACAACGTTTGAACCGTGATGATGTTGGCATTTCGTACACTGAATTTTCTTATAACCTGTTGCAGTCTTATGACTTTGCTAATCTGAATGGAAAATATGGTGTTGAATTGCAGATTGGTGGTTCTGATCAGTGGGGCAACATTACATCAGGTATTGATTTGACTCGCCGTTTACATCAGAAACAGGTATTTGGTCTGACAGTACCTTTGATTACTAAATCCGATGGTACTAAATTTGGTAAAACAGAAGGTGGGGCAGTCTGGCTGGATCCGAAGAAAACCAGTCCATACAAATTTTATCAGTTCTGGATTAACACAGCTGATGCAGATGTGTACCGCTTCCTGAAATTCTTCACTTTCATGGACATTGAAGAAATTAATTCGTTGGAAGAAGAAGATAAAAACAGTGGTAAAGCTCCGCGTGCGCAGTATGTTCTGGCAGAAGAAGTCACGAAACTGGTTCATGGAGAAGCGGGTTTAACGGCGGCGAAGCGTATCACAGAGAGTCTGTTCTCCGGAGCAGTCGCTGATTTAACCGAAGATGACTTTGCGCAGTTGGCACAGGATGGTATGCCAGCGATTGAGCTTGAGAATGGTGCTGATTTACAGCAGGCACTGATCACTGCTGAGTTTGTACCTTCCCGTGGGCAGGCTCGTACCATGATTAGTTCTAATGCTGTTTCTGTCAATGGTGAAAAACAGTCTGAAGCGATGTATGTATTTGCAGACGCAGATCGTTTGTTCGGGCGTTATACTTTATTACGTCGTGGTAAAAAACATTATTGCCTAATTGATTGGAAATAATTCATAAAAGTATGACTAAGGGCAACATAATTGTTGCCCTTAAAGTATCTGGCTGTTTTATAACTCATTTACGGTTCTTAAAATAAAAAATCAGGCCTAATCATGAAAAACATTCTTTCAATTCAGTCTCATGTTGTTTTTGGCCATGCAGGAAATAGCGCATCTGTTTTTCCGATGTGCCGTATGGAGGTGAACGTATGGCCATTAAATACAGTCCAATTTTCTAATCATACTCAATATCCACAATGGCGTGGTTGTGTGATGCCACCAGAACATCTGGCTGAAATTGTGCAGGGAATTAGTGAAATTGATAAATTGGCATCCTGTGATGCTGTTCTCAGTGGTTATATTGGTTCTGCTGAGCAGGGAAACTATATCCTTGATATTGTAAAGCAGGTGAAACAGGCTAACCCTGAAGCATGGTATTTTTGTGATCCTGTTATGGGCCACCCAGAGAAAGGATGTATTGTGGCTCCGGGAGTTTCTGAATTCCTCTGTGAAAAGGCATTGCCTATCAGTGATATCATTGCGCCTAATTTATTGGAGCTTGAAACACTGGCGGCAACGGAAATCAAAAATGTGGAGCAGGCAGTATCAGCAGCCCGTCAACTATGTCAAAAAGGCCCAAAAATTGTTTTAGTTAAACACCTTAGTCGAGCAGGTTATCAGAAAGATAATTTCGAAATGTTGCTGGTGACTAAAGAAAATAGCTGGCATATCAGCCGTCCATTGATTGATACCGGTGAGCGTCAGCCCGTTGGAATTGGTGATTTAACCAGTGGCTTATTCCTTGCTAATTTGTTGAAAAGCACATCGCTGACAAATTCGGTATTACAGGCAGCGTTGGAGCATACGACAGCAGGTGTTTACGAAGTCATGCTGGAAACGCAAAAAAGCGGAGAATTTGAATTACAGCTTGTTGCTGCTCAGGATAAGATGGTGACTCCAGTCCATAAATTCAACGCTGTGCAAATCGATTAAGTATAAAAACAATTAATAAGTTTATGCTTCCGGTAAATTTGTACTGGAAGCAGTTTCTATAATGCAAACAGCGTAATAAAAAATAAGCCCAAAGATAAAACTACCTCTGGGCTTATTTCATTATATCAAATGATTATTGAAATTATTTCAATTCCAGTTCGTTCATGGCAGCGATGCTGAAGCCGCCATCAACATGCAGGATTTCACCGGTAATACCACCAGACAGGTTAGAACACAGGAATGCAGCCGCATTACCTACATCTTCTGTAGTGACGGTACGGCGGATAGGCGTAACTGATTCACAGTGTGCCAGCATCTTACGGAAATCTTTGATACCGGATGCTGCCAGAGTACGGATTGGGCCTGCGGAAATGCCATTAACACGAATACCTTCAGCACCCATAGCATTCGCCATGTAACGCACGTTTGCTTCCAGAGAAGCTTTTGCTAATCCCATCACGTTGTAGTTAGGGATTGCACGCTCTGCACCTAAATAGCTTAAAGTTAGCAGCGCTGAGTCAGGATTCAGCATACTACGACATGCTTTTGCCAATGCGACGAAGCTGTATGCGCTGATATCATGTGCAATTTTGAAACCTTCACGGCTGACGGCATTAACGTAATCGCCATCAAGTTGTTCGGCAGGGGCATAACCGATAGAGTGAACAAAACCATCGAATTTCGGCCATACTTTACCCAGTTCAACGAACAATGTGTCGATACTTTCATCTTGAGCCACGTCGCATGGCAGAACGATGTTTGAATTCAGAGATGCCGCGAATTCTTCGACACGAGGTTTCAATTTGTCATTCTGGTAGGTAAAAGCCAGTTCTGCACCTTGTTCGTGCATTGCTTTCGCAATTCCATAAGCAATAGATAGTTTGCTGGCGACGCCAGTGATTAGAATGCGCTTGCCGGTCATGAAACCCATAGCAGTTCCTTATTGTTCTTGATGTTCAAAATACCAGAATTAATAGTGTAGTGTATTAAGAATATAACCTACATAATTCGGGTATTCGTTGTTAGTAAACGGAGGAGATTCTACCACGCCGGAGAAAAATGTGGTGAGTTTCCACTACTGTTCCGATCAGTAAAGGAATTACTTTTATAATAAAACAAATATTTGTTGTTTTTGGTGTGCTGAGTGATAGCACCCAGATATGAATTACAATCAATTTACTTAGTTCTGTCCCATCAACAGAGTGCCTGCGAGAGAAAATGAATCGATTGTTTTTTGTACGATCGATTGATGGAAAAAGTCGGTGGGTGAAAGGAAACCCCCTGATCCTTGCAGATATTGTTCTTTATGCAATGTATTGACTCATTCAATACCGGCCAATAACGTTTGAGGAGCAATGGAATCAAACGGTGAACCCAGTAAGATAACGTGGAATGATCAACGGTTATGCTGCACTCAGCCATCACCTCTTTAAGGTTTCGTAAGCTCAGGGTATAAGCGAAATATCAACGGACATACTGCGCGATAATATCGGTAGGATAGTGTGGTCGTTTGAGACCATTTCGGATTAAACACATTGATAACTCACTCTGCAAAAATGCGCATGTTTACCGATCTGTTTTTAATGAGACAGAGCTGCCTCGCGGCACTTACACCAACGGTGTGCTAAAGTTCATTTTTTTTACTACTATTACAGTTGGAAATAGATGGGGTTGTTCAAAAGGCAAATCATTAACTCAGTTTTTATAAAAAATTCTAGGGTATTTGTATATGCTAACATACGTAAGAAAAATAATTCGTTTTTTTATTTTCCTCTATGCGTTGTTCATGCCTTCAGCAATCATTAATGCTGTAGCAGAAAATAACATTCAAAATAATCAGTTGAATGCTCAATTAGCAAAAAGCGATAAGACCTCAGAACCTGATATACCCCCAATTATTGGCAATAATGTTCACATGGTGAATAGTCTTTTATCTACTCCTTCTTCAGAACTCATTGAACAGGCCAAATCTTATGCTTTGGGTAAAGTTAACAACACTATCTCTTCCGAAGCTCAAAAATGGTTATCCCAATCGAGTACAGCAAAAATTAACTTTGGTTTTGACAGAAAAGGAAGGCTGGAAAATAATTCAGTAGATCTGCTATTGCCTATTTATGATAATCAAGCCAACTGGTTCTTTTTTTCTCAATTAGGTTACCGCAACAAAGATAGCCGGAATACAGTTAATCTCGGTTTGGGGGGACGTTATTTTTCTCAGGACTGGATGTATGGCCTGAATACTTTTTATGACTATGACATTACGGGTAAAAACAGGCGGGTAGGGTTGGGGGGGGAGCTTTGGGGAGATTATATTAAATTTTCCACCAATGGCTATTATCGCTTAAGTGACTGGCAAATCTCGCGGGATTTTGAAGAACATCACGAACGACCCGCCAATGGCTATGACATTAACGGCGAATTCTTCCTATCTGCCTACCCTAATCTGGGAGGCAAATTTTCTTATGAGCAATACTTCGGCGATAATGTGACGTTATTTAATCGAAAGACCAAGCAAAAAAATCCCAGTCTGGCAACAATGGGAGTGACGTATACACCAATTCCATTGATAACAATGGGTGTGGATTATAAACAAGGAGAGAGGGGACAGAGTGAGACCCAATTTCTGACAAACTTTAATTTCAGATTGGGTGTGCCACTGAGTGCACAGTTATCACCGGATAATGTTGCGTCAATGCGAACACTGGCAGGCAGCCGTTATGATTTAGTGGAAAGGAATAATAATATCGTTTTGGATCATAAAAAAATAGAAACAATAGAATTGATTGCTTTACCACCAATTATTGGCTATGGGCATCAGGAAATAGCGATTAGTGCGCCTTTACGATCTTTTAAAAATATAAATAATATTAGCTGGAAAGTAGTAGATAAGGAATTTGAAAAATATAATGGAAAACTTTCTGCTAAATCAGGAAAAAATATTACCGTTACGCTTCCCAGCTATCAGGATACACATAAACAGGATTATACCCTCGACATCGCAATTACTGATAATCAGGGCATAACTAAAAATACGCAGGTTCCGGTAAGAATTTTACCTTTTTTGATAAAAGGAACAGTAAATATTACGCCACCGAAACATCCAGAAGCGACAGGGAAAGAAGAAAATGGCTATACATTTGATGCTCCAGTTATTACTTATCAAGACTCACTTGATGGAGCATTTGTTAAAAATGGCAAAATTGATAATGTGAGCTGGACAACTGAACCCGCTTTAGGCGAGGAATCTAAATTAAAATTTAGATGGAATAACAAATCTGCTCAAACTAATGAAAAAGGTGAATTAACTGATAGTAGTGGGAAATTACTGACAAATGTTTTAGTTAGTAAAATTCCGAAAGATAATGTTGATATTTATATCCAGCTTGATGGTGCTCCACGACAAAAAGTAGGCTCAGTAAAATTCAGCGATTACAAAAACGATTACAAAATAGAAAACAATCAGCTTAATGTAACACCTGATCCCCAAAAGGCACTGATTGCTGATGGTAAGAATAAATATAAATATACAGCAAAAATCATTACTGATAATAATTTACCTGTTGATACAGTTAATAATGTGAAATGGAGTGCAGTAGGGAAAAATGCAAAAGGACACGAAGTTAAGGATATTTTTGTCGATGGTCCAACAGGAACAGTTAAGACAAATAAAGGAGTATTAGAAGCAACATTAAGCAGTTTAATTCCATTAAATGACGTTGTGGTAACGCTTTCTATCGAAAATAATCAATCTGTTTCAGCAAAAGCTGTTTCTTTTATTGCGGGCACTAAAGGGTATCATGTTGAAAAAATCCTCATTGATAAGCCAAGCCCACTTATTGTTAATGATACCTATACTTATACCGCTTATATTGTCGATCAGGATGGCAAGCCCGCTCCTGAAGGTCAGGAAATCTCTAATGTCCGATGGAGTATAAATAATAATATGTCGGGAATTACATTCACACATAAGGATGGCAAGGATACAACCGGACTAGGTGGTACACTTACCGCATCATTGAAGAGCACTGTGTCTGTAAATGCAGTGGTGGTTTCGCTGGCAGTAGAAGACCAGATAACACCGATTCATGCAACAGCAGTTTCATTTAATGATGATCCTAAATTCAACTATGTCAAAAATATCACTGTGTCTCCGCCAGAAGCATGTTCGAGTACAGGCTCATGCACATTATCTGCCGATGGTGAAGAAACCTATACTTATACCGCTTATATTGTCGATCAGGATGGCAAGCCCGCTCCTGAAGGTCAGAAAATCTCTAACGTCAAATGGAGCAAAAATAATAATACTCAGGGGCTGATATTCACACATGAGGATGGCAAGGATACAACCGGGTCCGGTGGTACGCTGACTGCAACATTGAAGAGTACTGCAATTGCAGACAATGTAGCTATTTTTCTGGCGGTAGAAGAGCAAAAATCACCTGTGAAAGCAAAAGATGAAGTATCTTTTATTGCGCCTTATATCCTGACACTTGATGTTGAACCGAAAACGCCTCCGAAATCTGAAGGTAAGGCAAATAAGTATACATTTACAGCAACAGTGAAGCGTGTAAAAAATAATAAACCACAGCAAGAACAAGATGTGCCAATAATCTGGAGCGCGATATTAGACAAAACCTCATTACCGGTAAAAGATCCTCATTTGTTTACAGAACAAAGTGATAAAACTAATCCGCAAGGGCAGGCTAAATTTACGATGTACAGTGATAAGGGGGGGTTTGATAATATCATCGTTACTGCATTAATGGATAAAAATTACCTTTTTGAGCCTAATGATAAGAATAAACCGATAACAGTGAGTATCTTGACAATACCTAAAAACGAAGAAGATATCTTGCTTTTTCCTTATAACTTTAATGGTCATAAATCGGCTCAATCTGGAAAAATAAAAAAACAAAGAATCTCCACGCGTGACTTAAATTTTGGTTGGAATAAATTAAAGTTTCTAACTGTAGTTCGCAATAATACTGATGTTCAAGGTTCTACGCCCTACTTTTATCCAGATGATAATAATAAAATAGTTGCTCATCAGGCTACAGCGAATAAAGAAGCATATTTGGAGGTAACAGAAACAGATAGAATTAATGCCAAACTACAAAGCCGGTGGAATTTCCCCTCAGGTCGTTATCTTTTATACCAGACAACTATCAATATGGATTTTATGGTATTTCCTGATCCTGGAGGTAATGGTGGACGCACAGTAGGAGCTCAACGGATTACCCCTGTTACACATTGTACGGAATTTCAAGATGTGAAAGACACGGATATGAGTCAAGGTATTAGAGACAGCATGCTGTCTAAAAAAGTAGATTTGAAATTTGCAGGATTATTAGGAAGTAATTCCAATTTTTCAGTATATAATTACATCGGTCTTGATGGCGCTAATTCTACCTATACGCAGACATACCCGATAGCACCTGTTAGTGAGAATGTAGAGAATGTGTATATTATGCTCTGCAAAAAATAATGGGATTGATGTTTATGTCATCTGTATTACTGATATTTGACGTCAAAAATAAATTTGGCGTCAATCTTTTAAAACTCACTCCTATATTTACTTCTATAGTGATAAATTTAGATTTTGTCGCATTAATGACAGTAGTTTGAGTAAAGGAAAGCTGCTTATTAATTAGGCTGTAAAATGATATAACATTGCTGCGATCGATAAAACCTTCTCTGGCCATGTTGACCCATCGCCTTTTTGATTCCACCCCACAGAGTAAGGTGGAATATCCGCACCGATATTATTTATTTCATGAATAGTAATCAAATTATTAGTCTTTAATTACTCCCTCCTAGAGCAACAGTATCGATAAGTCCTGTCCATACCTTTGACTTTTCTTTCTTATTAGTAATATAGTAAATAAGATAAATATGCCCTGCATGACCATCACTGCTTGCACCCCAATTTCTTAAAAATGCTGGTAGGATAGAATTCTCTAATTTTTTATCATGTACATCGCCATTATTTATCCTCTTCTTTTCTATTAAATTTTTATTTAAAGGAGGAAGTGGAGCACCTGTGTCAGGATCATAACCATTAATTTTGATATTCACTGAAATTGTATCACCTATTTTTGGCTGGTTCTCACCACCAATAGATATATAATACTTCAATCCGCCATCAATATTATCTGCGTTAACATAATAATCATTATTATCATTAATGCCATTATCATAATCAGAGATAGGCTCTCCATCACTACCAATAACTAAAACCTTATCTAAGGTACCATTAAACGGAGGTTTATTTGGTGGTTTATTCCCGGCCAAATCAAAAAATAATGATCCTGACTTGTAAGTTATCCCAAGATTATTAATATAGTAATACAATTCATTATATCCTAATTGAGTAATAGAAGCGTAAGGAATCTCAAGATCTGATCCGTATTCTCCTGATACACATACTGCATCACCATCACTATTTTTATTCATAACAAATAAAATATCTTTTGTATTATAATTAGCTAGTTCGGGTATTTTAACAGAAAAAACACTTTCATCCTCTACATCACTACTTTGTTGGGGTATAAGCTTACCTCCGACTAAATCAGGAATTCTGGGATAGCTTACTCCGTCAGTAGGAAGAAGATGTTCCGTGACAAATAGCATATTGTCCCCAGTAAATACAGTCTCACCCATCGTTGTCTTTAAACTTATTATCTTTGTATAACCGTTATTCACCTTTTTAGCATAAAATTTAACATCAATATTTCCTGATGGGTCAACATTCAAATAATATAACCCGTCATTGTAAGGATAAAGTGGTGTGCCGGCTTGGTAAGGAGAAAGATGTGAACCAACGCTATCAAACAAGAGGATATGGTTTTTATCATTTAGCTCCAGTGCTATTTGGTAACCCGGCAATATATTACCGCCTTTATCTCTTGGAGAAAGATTCATTTCTAAAAAAGAATTACTAGCTTGAGGGGTTGCTGTTGCTGGTTGGAAATCTTCAAGAAAATGTGATCCTATAAGCAGTGGGGCAAAAGTTAATGGTTGAATATCATCTGTTGTCATCTGGCTGTAAGTAAATGTATTATTTTGAAGCTTGCTACCGGCAATATCTACTGTAAATTCCAGCGTAAAAGGGGATTTATTCTCAGAATAATCTATATCAATTTTAAATGGAACTGTAAGTGTCTTTTCCGTGGTGTTGGGTGTTTTTTGCCGATGACTATCCTCATATTCACTCACTGTTATTTTTGGAGTGCCTGTGCCTGTAGATGTTACCTTAGATAATATCTTAGTGTTGCTAGTGATCTGATGGGTATTATCTCCGGTGTAAGTCACTGTGACCATAGTACTGGTGCCTTGAAACATACCTTTGCCTTTAAAATCAATACTTATTTTTTCAGCCATATTATTACCTTTTATATTATTTTTGGTTAACATCCATTAATTAAAGTATTAATATATTTTGTTATTTCACTGAGGGTATTTCTTAATGAC
>NZ_CAWQJR010000194.1:0-25677 GCF_963894935.1 Xenorhabdus sp. PB61.4 | reverse complement strand
TAATGGTTTTTTGATAATCATTATCAAAAAACTAGAAGCTGAATGGTATCAGCTTGCTGTTTTCATGATCTAAATCACTATTCAAAAACCCTCCGATGATAAGCTGTGTTCAAAAGTCATTCTCAGGAAAAATACATAAACCATTTTTAACAATATGAATTAATAAAGTTTTTTAAGGTAATTGGCAGTATTTATGCAAGTATGTTATGACGAATTTCACGACATGACTTTAAGTACAATAATTAAACAGTCAATTCCCTGAAAAAATTTAACTTTTATTAGGAGTAATTTTTATGGCTGTCACTCAGGTTGCTGAACTGAACGAATTAGTTGCTCGTGTGAAAAAAGCTCAACGAGAATTCGCCAACTTTTCACAGGAACAGGTTGATCAAATATTTCGTGCTGCTGCTCTTGCTGCTGCTGATGCCCGTATCCCGCTGGCGAAATTAGCTGTCTCTGAATCGGGAATGGGGGTTGTAGAAGATAAAGTAATCAAGAACCACTTTGCTTCTGAATACATTTATAACGCCTATAAAGATGATAAAACCTGTGGAATTTTATCTGAGGATGATACTTTTGGTACGATCACTATCGCGGAACCTGTCGGTATTATTTGTGGTATTGTTCCGACAACCAATCCAACTTCAACCGCTATCTTCAAGGCGCTTATCAGCCTGAAAACCCGTAACGGTATTATTTTTTCTCCACACCCACGAGCTAAAAATGCCACAAATAAAGCGGCAGAAATCGTTTTACAAGCGGCTGTCGCTGCTGGTGCACCAAAAGACATTATCGGCTGGATAGACGAACCGTCTGTTGAGCTCTCAAATGCGTTGATGCATCACCCTGATATTAATCTCATTCTGGCAACTGGCGGTCCCGGAATGGTAAAAGCCGCCTACAGCTCAGGTAAACCCGCTATCGGCGTTGGGGCAGGTAATACCCCTGTTGTGATTGATGAATCAGCAGACATCAAACGGGCAGTTGCATCAATTTTAATGTCCAAAACTTTCGATAACGGTGTGATATGTGCTTCTGAGCAATCTGTTATTGTGGTTGACAGCGTTTATAAACAAGTCCGTGAGCGCTTTTCCAGTCATGGAGGTTATATCCTACAAGGAAAAGAACTGAAGGCAGTTCAAAATATTATTTTGAAAAATGGCAGCCTGAATGCCGCAATTGTCGGTCAGCCAGCCGTCAAAATAGCAGAAATAGCAGGTATCAACGTTCCCGAAAATACAAAAATTCTTATTGGTGAAGTGACAATCGTGGATGAAAAAGAACCATTCGCCCATGAAAAACTATCACCTTTATTAGCCATGTATCGGGGAAAAAATTTTGAAGATGCCGTCGGAAAAGCAGAAAAATTAGTTGAAATGGGGGGGATTGGTCACACCTCTTCACTTTATATCGACCAAGACAATCAAGCTGCCCGTATTAAATATTTCGGCGATAAAATGAAAACGGCACGTATTTTAATTAATACTCCTTCATCTCAGGGCGGTATTGGTGACCTTTACAACTTTAAACTCTCCCCTTCCCTAACGCTCGGATGCGGCTCCTGGGGCGGAAACTCTATTTCAGAGAACGTTGGGCCAAAACATTTGATCAATACCAAAACTGTCGCGAAAAGAGCTGAAAATATGCTGTGGCATAAAATCCCTAAATCTATCTATTTCCGTCGTGGCTCATTACCAGTCGCTTTGGAAGAAGTGGCAACGGATGGTGCCAAACGAGCCTTTATCGTGACAGATTCTTTCTTATTTAATAATGGTTATGCCGAACAAGTCATCAGGGTCTTAAAATCTCATAATGTAGAAACAGAAGTATTTTTTGAAGTTGAAGCTGACCCCACTTTAAGTATTGTCCGAAAAGGTGCAGAGCAAATGCGTTTGTTCAAACCAGATATCATTATTGCTCTCGGTGGTGGCTCACCGATGGATGCAGCCAAAATTATGTGGGTAATGTATGAGCATCCTGAAACTCATTTTGAAGAATTGGCATTACGCTTTATGGATATTCGGAAACGTATCTATAAATTCCCGAAAATGGGTATAAAAGCAAAAATGGTGGCAATTACAACCACCTCGGGTACTGGCTCAGAAGTCACACCTTTTGCTGTTGTGACTGATGATATCACCGGCCAGAAATATCCATTGGCGGATTATGCACTGACACCAGATATGGCTATCGTCGATGCAAACCTTGTCATGAATATGCCCAAATCATTATGTGCTTTTGGTGGCTTAGATGCCGTCACCCATGCGCTGGAGGCTTATGTTTCTGTTTTAGCCAATGAATACTCTGATGGGCAGGCTTTACAGGCGCTAAAACTGCTGAAAGATTTTCTCCCTGCCAGCTACCAGCAGGGAGCTCAAAACCCTGTGGCTCGTGAACGAGTCCATAATGCTGCAACTATCGCCGGGATCGCTTTCGCCAATGCCTTTTTAGGTGTTTGTCATTCTATGGCCCATAAACTTGGTTCTGAATTCCATATTCCACACGGATTAGCAAACGCTCTGCTTATCTGTAATGTAATACGTTATAACGCCAATGATAATCCAACTAAACAAACTGCATTCAGTCAATATGACCGCCCTCAGGCAAGACGCCGTTACGCTGAAATTGCAGAACATTTAGGATTAAGTAAAACGGGTGACCGCACCGCTACTAAAATTGAAAAACTGCTGGCATGGTTAGAAGAATTAAAATCTCAACTTAATATTCCAGACTCAATCCGTGCGGCCGGAGTTCAGGAAAGTGATTTTCTGGCAAAAATTGATAAACTCGCAGAAGATTCCTTTGATGATCAATGTACCGGTGCGAACCCTCGTTACCCGCTAATTGCTGAGTTAAAACAATTGTTGCTGGATTCTTTCTATGGACGTAAATTCATAGAATCGCCCATATCACAGGAAGGCGCTAAAATTGAAAAATAATAAGAAATAATAAACTAATGTAATCTAAAAAGCATCAGAGTATATCTGATGCCTTTTTATTAATTCATTTTTCTAATTTAATCGTATTACCCATATAAGCGGACTATACCTGTTCAGATTTTTTGGCTTTAGCTTCATGAATGACATCATAATAGTGCCTGCGGCACACTGAGACATATTTTTCGTTACCGCCAATATCAACCTGTGCCCCATCATAAACAACATTCCCATCGCTGCCAAAACGCAGTACACGGCTTGCTTTTCTTCCACAATGGCAGATTGTTTTCAGTTCAACTAATTTATCCGCCCAGGCAAGAAGATATTGGCTGCCTTTAAATAATTCGCCCTGAAAATCTGTCCTTAATCCATAACAGAGAACAGGAATATCATCGTAATCAACAATTTCACAAAGCTGCTCAACATGTTCTTTTGTTAAAAACTGACACTCATCAATCAAAATACAATGAATCTTTTCTGCATCATTTTCACGTCTGATAAGCTCAGCAATATTAATGTCTGGTGAAAACAGTAAGGCATCCGCAGATAGCCCAATACGGGAACTTACCTTCCCTTTTCCAAATCGTGTATCTATTTCTGCTGTAAAAATCAACGTCCTCATTCCTCTTTCGTTATAGTTATAGGAAGACTGTAATAATGAAGTTGATTTTCCTGCATTCATAGCAGAATAATAAAAATAAAGCTGAGCCATTGGCCCGTCCGTCCTCTTGTCAAATTTAACCAAGCAATATATCCCCGCAAGTTTACCACAAACTCAACTCAAGGTTATCCTTTGTTATTGCTCAATATGGGATATGAAAGAAAAACGAAATGAACGTAAAAGAAATATTTTTATGATAGTCATCACATTTGTGCATATAAAATCAGCACGATAAGCACTTACTGCATGACAAATGAACAAAATTAATATCAGAAGTAAATATCGATTTTATATTCCACAATTTGCATATTAATAATCAAAACGGTTTACTTTTACTCGATCCATATCGCTATAATCATAACCAATCGATTACCCATAAAAAAAATTTCATCTCACACTTGAAAACCAATTTATTTTCAGATGAATAGTTAGCATATCTTCAGATTGACTATAAATTAGTTTTATATGTCTAAGTTAATCCTTGAGCCGCTTTGAGTAATCTACGTCTGACCGTTATCGAGAAATGATAAATCCAATAGTAGAATTAAAACACAATATATCGATTATCAAAAAAATTGCATTTTAAAAATGGATCTTTTAGCCTTAGAAAGTAAATTCACTATTGCAGAAAATAAAATAGCATTCTATTATTATCCATACATCAGCCATCATCATTATAATTTGAGACCAGGACAATGAGCGAAAATTTAAAATCCCTAAATAACATCCGTACTTTGCGCGCACAAGCAAGAGAATGTGAACTTGCTACTTTAGAAGAAATGTTGGAAAAACTGACGATTGTTGTTGAAGAACGTCGTGATGAAGAAAGCCAGGCTCGTGCTCAAATAGAAGAGCGCACACGTAAACTTCAAGAATACCGTGAAATGCTGGAAAAAGACGGTATTGAATTAAGCGATTTAGTAGACGCTTTAAGTGGTAAAGCTTCTGGTAAATCTAAGCGTGCTACTCGCCCAGCTAAATATTCATATATTGACGAAGGCGAAACTAAAACCTGGACCGGCCAAGGCCGTACCCCAGCAGTAATCAAAAAAGCAATTGAAGAAGAAGGCAAAAATCTGGAAGATTTTCTGATCTAATCAGTTACTTTGTCGTCTAATAACAAAAATACCCTATGAAGGGTATTTTTGTTTTATGGTTAATAAACCTGACTAAGTTAATTACGGGCTGATGTACGAACACATCCGATTATATGCTCCTTTGCATTCTCGGTGTGAAAAAAACAATTTAACATTAACTTAGTTTTTTATTAACATAGAATTAAAAAAGGAGCTAATAGCTCCTTTTCTTATTATTAAACTAATGTTAAGACATCTGATAAAAATTCAGATACCAATCAACAAATTGTTTCACACCCTCTCTTACTGGTGTATTAGGAGAAAAACCAATTTTCTCGTACAGCGCACTGGAATCCGCACAAGTAGACAGCACATCGCCGTCCTGAATTTCCATAAAGTTTTTCGCTGCTTTTATCCCTAATGAAGCTTCAATAGCTTCAATAAAATCACCCAATTTTGTTGGCTGGCCATTGCCAATATTATAAATACGATATGGCGCTGAGCTAGCAGAGACTTGACCAGTTTCAACTGACCAATCTTTATTAGGTTCGGGAATAATAGCCTGTAATCTGATTATAGACTCGACGATATCATCAATATATGTGAAATCCCTTACCATATCTCCATGATTATAAACATCAATAGACCGCCCCTCTAACATCGCTTTAGTAAACTTAAATAAAGCCATATCAGGACGTCCCCACGGACCATATACCGTAAAGAATCGTAAACCTGTGGTTGGTAATTTATAAAGATGTGAATAACTGTGAGACATTAATTCATCAGCTTTTTTGGTCGCTGCGTATAAAGAGACCGGATGATCAACCGAATCATCAGTAGAAAATGGTTGTTTTTTATTTAACCCATATACTGAGCTTGAAGATGCATATAATAAATGCTCAACATTGTTGTGACGACACCCTTCAAGAATATTCATATGACCAACAATATTGGCATCAATATATGCCATTGGGTTCTGTATTGAATAACGAACACCCGGTTGAGCCCCTAAATGGATAACTCTCTGAAATTGGTGCTTAGTAAACAATTCAGCGATCCCGGCTCTATCAGCTAAATCTAGTTTTTCAAATTTAAAGCCGGGATGAGGGAGTAATAAATTTAATCTTGCCTGCTTCAAATTAACATCATAATAATCATTGATGTTATCAATGCCGACAACTTCATATCCCATATTCAATAACCGCTGGCTTACATGAAAACCAATAAAACCAGCGGAACCTGTTACTAAAAATTTCATATCACAACTCAAATAACTGGATTGATAGAGTCACCACGGCCAATGCCATAATATGTGAACCCTCTGGCTTGCAAACGTTCCGGATCATAAAGATTACGCCCATCAAAAATAACCGGAGTATTAAGCGAGTCTTTTATAAGATCAAAATCAGGTGCTCTAAAGTTTTGCCACTCTGTGCAAATAATAAGAGCATCAGCGCCTTTTAAGGCCGCTTCTTTTGTTCCCATCAGGGCAAGATCATCACGCTGCCCATAAATACGCTGAGTTTCCTGCATTGCTTCCGGATCATAAGCCTGTATTTTAGCACCACTTTCCCATAAGGCTTCCATCAATACCCGGCTTGATGCTTCTCGCATATCATCGGTATTAGGTTTAAATGAGAGTCCCCATATGGCAAATGTTTTACCCGATAAATCGGACCCAAAATGATGTTTAACGAAAGAAGGTAGTTTTCTTTTTTGTTTTTCGTTAACCAACTCAACTGCCTGTAAAATCTTTGGTGTATAACCAATCTGCTCTGAAGTACGAATTAGTGCTTGGACATCTTTTGGAAAACATGAACCACCGTATCCACAACCGGGATAAATAAAGTGATATCCAATACGTGAATCAGAACCAATCCCCTGACGTACATGTTCAATATCAGCGCCCAGCATTTCTGCCAGATTAGCAATTTCATTCATAAAGCTAATTTTGGTAGCTAGCATGCAATTAGCTGCATATTTTGTCAGCTCTGCACTGCGAATATCCATAACTATCATGCGGTCATGGTTACGATTGAACGGCTCATACAGTTCTCTCATAACTTCAACCACACCATCGTCATCACAGCCAATGATAATACGCTCAGGACGCATGCAATCAGCAACTGCAGCTCCCTCTTTCAAAAACTCAGGATTGGATACGACATGATAGGGAATACTCACCCCACGTTTAGCCAAAACTGCCTGCATCACAGCTTTGACTTTATCCGCGGTACCTACAGGGACAGTTGATTTATCAACCACCACTTTATGGCCATCCATATTTTCTGCGATGGTACGGGCTACGGCAGTGACATATTGCAGATCTGCTGAGCCATCTTCATCAGGAGGTGTTCCGACAGCGATAAACTGTAATTTGCCATGTGCTACACCAGCTTTGGCATCTGTCGTAAAACTCAGACGCCCTTGTGCATAGTTTTTCTTAACCAGAGGTTCCAACCCCGGCTCAAAAATAGGGATCTGCCCATTTTTCAGGTTTTCAACTTTTTTTGCATCAACATCAACACAAAGTACGTCGTGCCCTACCTCAGCAAACACAGTTGCCTGGACTAAGCCAACGTAGCCAATACCAAATACAGTTACTTTCATCTCACATCCTAAATTACCAATAGATTATTTTTCAATCTGATTCTGCAAAGTCATAATCCAGTCTTTAAATGATTCTCCCAATTGCTTATGCTTCATTCCATATTCAACAAACGCCTGCATATAACCCAGTTTATTACCACAATCATGGCTACGGCCTTTTAAGTGATATGCTTCAACCGGCTCTTTTTCCATCAGCATAGCAATAGCATCAGTAAGCTGGATTTCATCCCCTGCACCTGGCGCAGTTTTTGCTAATAGTGGCCAGATTTTTTCAGATAGTACGTAACGACCTACAATGGAAAGATTCGATGGTGCCTCTTCAGGTTTAGGTTTTTCAACAACACGGGCAATCGGCTTACTGTCACCAGGTTGTAAATTTTCCCCAAAACAGTCAACAATACCATAGTCAGAAACGCTTTCATAAGGAACTGGCTCAACTAGTATCTGACTCGCACCATTCTCGTTAAAACGTGACAACATTTCGCTCAGGTTGTATTTAGATAAATCTGTGCTGTACTCATCCAAAATAACATCAGGCAGAATAACGGCAAACGGTTCATCTCCAATCAGTGGCTTAGCGCATAACACTGCATGCCCCAACCCTTTTGCAATCCCCTGACGGGTTTGCATGATTGTCACATGGCTCGGACAAATAGACTGAACTTCATCCAATAGCTGGCGTTTAACCCTTCTTTCCAGAATTGCTTCCAGTTCAAAACTGGTATCAAAATGATTTTCTATCGAGTTTTTGGATGAGTGTGTAACCAGAATAATCTCGTTAATTCCTGCTTTAATACATTCATTAACAACGTATTGAATCAGCGGCTTATCAACCAGAGGCAGCATTTCTTTAGGAATAGCCTTGGTAGCTGGTAACATCCTAGTTCCCAAGCCAGCAACTGGAATCACAGCTTTATTCACTTTGTTATTTGTGACTGACATTACATTGTCTCCTATGGCTATTTGTTGCGAAAAACTCCTTTTTGCAGTTTAAACAATAGCACCAATTCTTAAAAAAAATGTATGTATCAAAAATTGAATATGTGAAAAGAATCACATACTCAAAAATAGCGCGCAAGAGTATATCAGCTAACTTAACCAGATATACAGTTAATGGAAGTTTAATTATATTTTTTATATGACAATGAATAACATTACCGTAGCAAATATACATATAAGATACATATATCTAACAAGTATCCGTTCTATTATAGCGAAAGTGGGCATAAGAGATGCCTCGGCAATATAGACAGCTATGGTTAGTTGCACTCTGGGCAAACATTGCGACTAAGCTCTGTATTCAGGTATTATCAGATAGATTATTGCTAGTTATATTCCTACACACCCTTACAGTATTGTTCACATAAACAACAACCTTTTTAATTCACCGGAGTGATTTTGACAAAAATATGCCCCTGCGGTAGCAGCTTATCTCTCGCACACTGCTGCGGCCCCTATCTTGATAATCATCGACCTGCCCCAAATGCTGAATCTCTGATGCGTTCCAGATATAGCGCTTATGTAACAAAAAATATTGATTACCTTATTGCAACCTGGCATCCCGACTGTAAAGCCGAAACCTGGCGTTCAGAAATAGAACAAAGCTTTGTTGGTGTCGAATGGCTGGGATTGAATGTGATCAGCGCAGATAAAGGTCTACATAATAACGAAGCCTATGTCGAATTTTCAGCTTGCTTTATTGAACAGGCAAAGCAAGATAGACAACTGATACATGAGCGCTCCCGTTTTTTGCGCATTGAACAACATTGGTTCTATATTGATGGTATTCGTCCTCAAACTGGACGCAATGACTCATGCCCATGTGGTTCAGGAAAAAAATATAAAAAGTGCTGTAGTTAAAACTATAAATTTCAAACAAAATCATTCACACAGTAAAAAAATTTGAGGTTACATTATTCATGCAAAACGCAATCATACAAAAAAAAATCTTGCGTACAATTTGTCCTGATTCCAAAGGATTAATCGCGAAAATCACCAATATTTGTTATAAGCATCAATTAAATATTGTTCAGAATAGTGAATTTGTTGACCATCTAACTGGCCGTTTTTTCATGCGTACAGAACTGGAAGGTATCTTCAATGATGAAACATTTCTGACTGACCTAGATGATGCCCTTCCTACCGGCTCTAGCCGTGAATTAAATACAGCAGGCCGACGCCGTATTGTTATCATGGTAACAAAAGAAGCTCACTGTATTGGTGATATATTAGTAAAAAGCGCTTACGAAGGTTTGGATGTGGAAATAGCCGCAGTTATCGGTAACCACACCACTCTGCAATCATTAGTTGAGCAATTCGGTATTCCATTCCATCATATCAGTCATGAAGGTTTTAGCCGGGAACAACATGACGAAGCTCTAATGGCTCAGATTGATCAATATAATCCCGATTATGTTGTACTTGCTAAGTATATGCGCGTTTTAACACCGGCATTTGTTCAGCATTACCCGAATCAAATTATTAATATCCATCACTCATTCTTGCCTGCATTCATTGGAGCCCGCCCTTATCATCAAGCCTATGAACGTGGAGTTAAAATCATTGGCGCTACTGCACATTACGTCAATGATAATCTGGATGAAGGCCCTATCATCACTCAGGATGTAATTAATGTGGATCACGGTTATACGGCTGAAGACATGATGCGGGCAGGACGAGATGTTGAGAAAAATGTGCTGAGTAAAGCACTACACTCTGTTCTTTCCCAGCGAGTATTTGTCTATGGCAATCGCACTGTGATCTTATAATGGAGTGAAATTTGCCCTCAGGGATTAAATAACCAGCACTTGATACCTAATTTTTAAATATTTACTTTACAGCGGCGGTTCATTTGATATGATGCCGTCCGCTGACAAAAACAGCGTACAATTCAAAATTTGGTGGGGTTCCCGAGCGGCCAAAGGGAGCAGACTGTAAATCTGCCGTCACAGACTTCGAAGGTTCGAATCCTTCCCCCACCACCATCCAGATAATCCGTTTATTAGCTATCACATTACTCAAGTAAAATTACTTCCTACTTCAATGAAGAGCAATTTTCACGAGTTTCGTTAGGGAATATATTGAAATTATTCGGCTATATTCAGATAAGCGCAATGAAATCACGATATGTGCGGCATTCTGAGTTGCGAGATAAAAAAATGTAAGGTGAGTATAAATCGTAGTAGCGCGTCATCCTTCCCCCACCATATTCAAAATTATATTCCATTATTTGCATTTACTGTCAAAGCTAACAGATATATTGCTTGGGGGAAGAACCATCTAATTTACTCAATGAGTAAATGAATATTGTAAAATTGGCGTGCTCACAGAACACCAATAGCGGAGCTCTGGAGGATCTGCAATTCGCTCCGCTTATGCAATCGGTTACTCCATATCACTAACAGAATCGATAAAACGATTCAACACGCTTGAGTGTGATTTAGATTTATAGACGTAACACTGATTCACTGCATCAGCTCGTGAAATTGGAATAAAACCCAAACTTTTTCCTTCCTCTAATGCACCAGAACGGGCATCTGTAATAAAAATATAATCTTTAGACTGAATAAAATTAAGACAACACTCCATATTGTCCATTTGTCTTATATTAGCCTTTTCTCCATTTTTCTGCATATCCTCTTCTAAATTCTTTATAAAATCACTTTTATAGAGAACTGGATCGCATAACCATGTTTTATTTTTCAATAGCTGAGTTAAATCACCATTGGATTCGTCAATTAATTCCTGACGACAACAAACGCCTAAATTCTGGCCTTCAATTTTTCGCACCAGACTGAATCTATCACTGAGGATTTTTTCAGAACTTAGGATTATGGTATTTCCCTCATAATCAACTATTTCATCAATGTTATCATAACTGAATCGTAATATATTAACTTGAGCATTATTTCTATCTGCAGCTTTATACAGCGAAATCAGATGCCTATCTTTCCCCCAATCATAGTAGATATTAACACTATTACAAATAGTCCCACTAAAGTGTTTCTTTGTAATTTCTTTTTCTTTCAAATAAAGTTCTTTTAAGTCATTATATAGCTCCGCTCCGTCTTTAGTCAGTATCATCCCAAACTTCTCCCTTTTAAATAAGCGCTTTCCTAACGTCGCCTCAAAGTCTTTAATTGATTTAGCGACTGGGGGAGTCGTACGGTTCATCACTCTTGCCGCTTTGCTTAAAGAACCCATTTCCACCACCGCCATGAATGCTTCTAATTTACGAGAAAAAAACATAATTCACCGTTCCTATGTAACTTGTGGCTAAAATAATATCCTTGAAATGGCCTTCTCATCAGGTAACCGCTAAATCAAACTTGATATTGTGAAGGTATAATTTTGTACAATAAAAATAGCTATTTTTCAAATGGCATTTATATGAAATGCCAGCCCCTGATGCAAAAATGCGGTTCAGATGAACTATATTATTCACCTGTATCATGATGAATATTCCATCGTGAATGTAAGCCATTAATAAATATAAACATGGCCTACAGGTTCAATTTTCTATCAGAGATTGATTAACTGTTCTACTTTTTCATTAATTATTTTTTGTAACGCGTGACATAGAATAAATTTCAAGAATGAAAAATCTCACCTAAAAACATAATATCGAATGTGAATATAACAGAGCATTACTAATTAAATAAGCATTTATTTATTAAATCTCCACTTATTAATCATATGCTTTTCTATTATTTAACATGATTACATTCTTTAAATTTGAATAATAAGCGAATTATATTCAATATCACATTACATATATGAGTAAAATAGTGAAACATCTAGATAATCTGCCTAAAATTATTATTTAATAAATCGTTACATTCTTATTTATATCTGATAAGATTGAAAAGAAAAACATTATTTAGGTGATTATAACGATATGAAATTTGTATCATTCAATATTAATGGACTGCGGGCGCGTCCTCACCAACTTGCTGCGATTGTTGAACAACATCAACCTGATGTTATCGGATTACAGGAAACAAAAGTTCATGATGAAATGTTTCCTTTAGAAGAAGTCAGTCAACTTGGCTATCATATCTTCTATCACGGTCAAAAATCTCATTATGGAGTTGCCCTACTGACTCGCCAACAGCCAACAGCTGTCAGGAAAGGTTTTCCAACTGACGATGATGATGCTCAACGCCGCATTATCATGGCAGATATCGAAACTCCTTCCGGCTTACTGACTGTGATTAACGGTTATTTTCCACAAGGTGAAAGTCGTAATCATGAAGTAAAATTCCCTGCGAAAGAAAAATTTTATCAGGATCTGCAAACCTATCTGGAAACAAATCAATCTCCGGGATCCAATATTCTCATTATGGGTGATATGAATATCAGCCCGACTGACCTAGATATTGGAATAGGAGAGAATAATCAGAAACGTTGGTTAAAAACCGGAAAATGTTCTTTCCTGCCTGAAGAAAGAGAATGGATGAAACGCCTAAAAAACTGGGGGCTGGTTGATACATTCCGGGCTCATCATCCGGAAATCAGTGACCAATTTTCGTGGTTCGATTACCGCTCTAAAGGGTTTAACGATAATCGTGGACTTCGCATTGACTTGTTGCTTGCAAGCCAGCCATTAGCAGAAAAATGCCTCTCTGCTGGTATTGATTATGATATCCGCGCCATGGAAAAACCTTCCGATCACGCACCAGTCTGGGCTGAGTTTAAGATTTAAAATAAAATACAGCATCGTACAATTTCGGTGCTGTATTCTTCTCTCTTTATTTATTAAATCATTCAGCTTTATTTGTCTGCTTGGTTTTAGCTTGCTTACCTTTACTTTTTTTCCCTTTCACAGGAGCGGGAGGCAGGTCCCTGAAGGCTTTCAAATTTCTATACTGCTTTGCCTGCCAAATCAATTGTTGCAATGTTTCATGAAGAGGCGACATAAAATCCTGATAACGGAATTGCTTCTCACTGATTTGAGTCAGTTTGGATTCCCAATGCGCGGTCATATCAGGCAAGACAGCCATATCAGGTAAAACATGGATTAACGCACGGCCTGCTGGTGTTGCATGAATATATCGTCCCTTTTTATACAGAAATTCCCGCTTGAACAATAATTCAATAATTCCGGCTCTTGTTGCTTCCGTCCCCAAACCATCTGTTGCCCGTAAAACTTTTTTCAGCGCTTTATCCTGAACAAATCTAGCGATACCGGTCATAGCAGATAATAAAGTGGCATCAGTGAAATGACGTGGTGGCTGAGTCTGCCTTTCCACGACTTCTCCTTTCTCGCATAACAGTTCATCACCTTTAGCAACAATCGGCAGAGGAGTACCCTCATTCTCCTCATCACGCTCTTTGTTACCTAATAAAGTTCGCCAGCCAGCCTCTGCCAGAAAGCGAGCCTTGGCAATGAATTTTCCACCAGCAATATCCAGTTCAATTGTGCATTTCCGGAATATAGCATCCGGGAAAAACTGCATCAGATACTGTCTGGCTACCAATCCATAAATATGCTGCTCATTTTCTGTCAACTTAACCTGACTGCTTCGCGCTGTGGGAATAATTGCATGATGTGCATCAACTTTTTTATCATCCCAGCAACGATTCTTTTTTTCCGTATCAAGCGCATCCTGAGGCAACAAATGGCTGGCATGTACCGAAATAGCGTTTAAAACAGCCTGACGACCCGCAAAGTGTTCTTCTGGTAGGTAACGACAGTCTGAACGCGGGTATGTAATCAATTTATGGGTTTCATACAACCGCTGACAAATATCCAGCACATCCTGAGCACTCAGACCAAAACGCCTGGCTGCTTCGATCTGTAATGAAGAAAGAGAAAATGGCAAAGGCGCTGTTTCTGATTCCCGTTTATCCTGATAGGCAGTAACATAGGCAGGCTGCCCCATAATACGCATTACGACATGTTCTGCTAAAGGCCGGTGAATAACCCGCCCTTCTTCATCCTGAAAATCAATACAGGACTCACTGGGCTGCCATACAGCGGTGAACCGCTCTTCTTTCGGGGTAATAATATGAGCTTTAACCTCAAAGAAATCCTTTGGTATAAAATGTTCTATTTCTTCATCACGACGAACAACCAAGCCCAGTACAGGAGTCTGCACTCGGCCAACCGATAACACGCCCTGATAACCCGCATTCCGGCCCAATAAGGTATAAGCCCGGGTCATATTAATCCCATAAAGCCAATCAGCTCTTGCTCTGGCTAGCGCTGAAACACACAGGGGGATAAATTCGCGGTTACTCCTCAGGCGCTCAACGGCTTTAAGTACTGCCTGAGGATTTAAATCGTTAATCAGACAACGTTGAACGTTCTGCTTTTTATTGTCTTCCAGCTGCAAAAAATCCAGCACTTCATCCACCAGCAACTGCCCTTCTCGATCCGGGTCTCCGGCATGAACAATTTCATCAGCCCTTGCCAAAAGAGATTTAATCGTATTGAGCTGTTTAGCAACCGCTTCTCGTGGTTTTAACTGCCATTTTTCAGGAATAATTGGCAAATCAGCCAAGACCCAGCGCGCATAACGGCTATCGTATACATCTGGCTCAGCTTGTTCTAACAAATGACCTACACACCAGGTAACAACCTGACTATCACCACACTCAATAAACCCATCTCCCCGACGATGAGGTTTCGGTAAAATATCGGCAATAGCACGTGCGAGGCTAGGTTTTTCAGCAATAAAAAGACGCATGGAATTTGTAACAACTTCAATCAATGCCCTGTCTGAGTGTGGTTAATTCAGTTCACCTAGGCAATAAATTAATGGGATAAGTTGATGTAGTGGTGTTTATCCTATCCACCACATCAGGTAATGATATATCTAGTAACTCTAACAGTAATTTTTAGAAATAACTGACAAAATCAGTTAAATCTGGTGAAGAGACTTTCATTGGTGATTTAAGTTCTGGTGTACCCAGATAGAGGAACCCAACAATTTTGTCGTGTTCTTCACATCCCAGTCCGGCTCTGACTGTTGAGTCTTCTGTCCAAGAACCAGAACGCCATATTCCACCAAACCCTTGAGCCACGGCTGCCATTTGCATGGCATGTACTGCACAGCCTGCTGCTACAACTTGTTCCCATTCTGGCACTTTTACATGCTCAACTACTTTAGCAATAACAGTGATAATCATCGGTGCACGATAAGGGGCATTTTTTGCTTTTTCTGCCACATCTTCACCCATTTCACCATTAATTGCTGCCTGTTCGAGCAATTTGCTGAATTTATCAATTCCTTCCCCTTGCATGACAATAAAGTGCCAGGGACGTAATGCTCCATGGTCTGGTGCTCTCATCCCGGCAGCAAGGATATTCTGCAATTCATCCCCCGCAGGGACCGGAGTAGTTAAACGTGAAACAGAACGACGATTCAATAAGAGTTCCAAGGCTTTCATAGTTTCCTCCTGAATAAGATAATCTATCACGACCGGACATTCTCTGTTTATTCGTTACCGAATGAAAGTGTAAATATTATTTTTTCAATCAATTTCGTGATTTCTGGCTGACATTTATCAGTTAGCTGATTAGGATAATCTTATTTGATCTCATCATCGGAGATAGTATGCATACTTTGTGGAAGCTTATAGCAGGGCTACTTAAATGGAGTTGGAAACTGCTAAATTTCGCTCGCCAATTTATTTCCAATCTATTGTTTATTTTATTTATTGTATTAGTTGCCACTGGCGTTCTTATTTATAAAGAACAGTTTCCCGCAGATGATAGTGATTATGGTGGAGCATTGTACGTCAATTTATCTGGTACTATCGTTGATCGGGTATCTGCCCGCAATCCGCTGGATCAACTGGGCTGGGATCTTGTCTATCCTTCCAGCGGGCGCATTCAACAAACTTCGCTATTTGATATTGTTGATAGTATTCGACGGGCAAAAAATGACACCAAAATTACCGGTATGGTGTTGAAACTGGATGATTTTGCAGGAGCTGATCAGGCATCGATGCTTTATATCGGCAAAGTCATCAACGAATTTAAAAGCTCAGGTAAATCCGTTACAGCTATCGGGCAGAGCTACAGCCAGCCACAATACTATTTAGCCAGCTATGCTGACAAAATACTCCTTACCCCTCAAGGCGGTGTCTCTCTTAAAGGTTATTCAAATAATCATTTGTTCTATAAGTCATTATTAGAAAACCTGAAAATTTCTACCCATATTTTCCGTGTCGGTACATATAAATCAGCCGTAGAGCCAATGATGCGGAATGATATGTCGGATGCTGCCCGCGCAGCAGATTCCCTCTGGCTGAATGAACTGTGGAATAATTACCGACAGGATATTGCCGCCAATAGAAAAATCCCAATCAGTCAGGTACTTCCTGAACCTTCAGTATTTATTGAAAAACTCCGTAAAGCAGGTGGTAATAGTGCTCTCTATGCCCTCCAGAATGGTCTGGTAGATAGAATCGCGCCTCTGAATGTCATTGAACAAAAGCTGGAAAAGAAATTCGGCTGGGATAAGAAAAATCAGCATTTCAACTACATCACTATCAATGATTATATTGCTAAAAAACCCATCGAAGATGCTTATCAGAACGATGGTAATATTGCAGTAATTGTGGTTGAAGGGGAAATCATGGATGGCAAACAATCCGGCAGTATAGCTGGCAGTGATACCATCGCAGAACAACTACGCCAAGCACGCCTGAACCCTAATATTAAAGCCATTATCTTGCGAGTAAACAGCCCCGGCGGCAGTATCAGTGCATCTGAACTTATCCGCAGTGAACTGGTGGCCATTCGGGAAGGTACTGATGTAAATGGTAAAAAGATCAATCAAAAGCCGATTGTTGTTTCCATGGGAGGGCTTGCTGCATCAGGCGGTTACTGGGTATCCACACCGGCTAACTATATTATCGCCTCCCCGAATACTTTAACTGGCTCAATTGGTGTTTTTGGCGCTATCACTACTTTTGAAAAAAGCCTTGATTATCTTGGCGTAAATACAGATGGTGTTTCAACTTATCCACTGGCTGACATTTCTACAACAAAAGGGATAAATCCTCTGTTTTCTGAAGTCATACAAATGTCGATTGAAAACGGCTATAGCCAGTTTATCGGGCTGGTAGCAAATTCTCGCCACAAAACAACCGCTGAGATTGAAAAAATCGCTGAAGGCCGTGTCTGGAGTGGTAGTGATGCTAAAAAGAATGGTCTGGTTGATCAGTTAGGCGATTTCGATGACGCCGTTAAGAAAGCCGCTGAACTGGCGGGCCTTAAAACAGTGTCGCTAAGCTGGATGCAGCCTGAACTTTCATTTACTGAAAAATTAATGCTGGAATTTTCTTCATCAGCACAGGCAATTATGCCAAATACTTTACAGTCAATGTTGCCAGCTCCATTTGCTCAGGCAGCACAGGATATGAAAAAGCAGGCGGTATTTTATAACCGCATGAATGATCCACAAAATATTTATGCTTATTGCCTGAACTGTAGCGATATCCGCTGAGAATTCATCACCATAACGTGATAATCACAATTAAATATAAAGCCTGATTGCCATACACAATGGATTTCAAGATGCGTCGCGGCGACAAGGAAGTTCATCCCCGGGAGCATAGATAACTATGCGACTGGGGTGAACGAGCGTAGCCAACAAAGAGGCAACTTGAAAGACGAAGTGTATATATACCAATATCAGGCTTTTTTTATTCCTTATACTCCCTATAATCGGCAGAGAATTTTTAAACTACCGTTACTGGGTTACGACCATGCAGAAGAAATCTATCTATGTTGTTTATACGGGTGGAACCATTGGGATGCAGCATTCCCCCAATGGTTATATTCCCGTTTCCGGTCATTTACAGCGGCAGCTGACAAAAATGCCCGAGTTTCACCGCCCAGAAATGCCAACATTCACTATCCGTGAGCATCATCCCCTTATTGATTCTTCTGATATGAGTCCAGATGATTGGGGAATTATTGCCAGTGATATTTATCAGAATTACCATGATTACGATGGTTTTGTGATCCTGCATGGTACAGATACCATGGCTTTTACCTCCTCAGCCCTCTCTTTCATGTTTGAAAATCTTAACAAGCCCGTTATCGTGACAGGTTCACAGATTCCGTTGGAAGCACTGCGTTCAGATGGTCAGACAAATTTGCTCAATGCCCTGTATCTGGCAGCCAACTATCCCGTCAATGAAGTCAGCCTGTTTTTCAACAACAAATTGTATCGAGGGAACAGAACTGTCAAAGCCCATGCTGACGGTTTTGATGCCTTCTCTTCTCCAAATTATCCTCCGCTTATCGAAGCGGGTATCAATATCCGGACATTTAATACCGCTCCACTGCCCGTTGGTCATGGAGATTTTGTCGTACATCAAATCAGGTCACAGCCAATTGGCGTCGTCACTATCTATCCGGGATTGTCCAGCCAGGTAGTTGAAAATATCCTGATGCAGCCTGTCAAGGCATTGATTTTGCGTTCTTATGGTGTCGGCAATGCTCCTCAACGCCCTGATTTATTAAGAATATTAAAAGAAGCGACTGAAAGAGGAATCATTGTAATCAACTTAACACAATGTATTTCCGGAAGGGTCAATATGGAAGGTTATGCTAACGGCCATGCACTGGCTGCATCAGGTGTGATCAGCGGCTACGATATGACATTTGAAGCAACCCTGACAAAACTTCACTACCTGCTAAGCCAGAACTATGCAACCGAAGAAATTCGTTCCCTGATGCAGCAAAATCTACGCGGAGAATTGAGTTATTCCGACAAATAATAAGCATATTCAAAATATTAACGGGCCGACTATAAGACGAAAGTATGAATTGAGGAATGGAATGAAAACCGCACTATTACTTATCGATCTACAAAATGACTTCTGTACAGGTGGCGCACTGGCGGTAAAAGAGAGCGAAGAAGTTATCACCGTAGCAAATGAAGCTATTCAATTGTGTCAGCAGTACAATGTCAGCATCATTGCAAGTCAGGACTGGCATCCGTCTAATCATATGAGTTTTGCAGTGAATTCAGGCCAGCCAGTTGGTGAGTTAGGCGTACTAAACGGTATCCCTCAGATATGGTGGCCTGTACATTGTGTACAGGGGCAATCTGGTGCAGATTTCCATCCAGCCTTAAACCAAACTGCTATCCGGGAGATTTTCCGTAAAGGTGAGAATCCACAGATAGACAGTTACAGTGCATTTTTCGATAACGATCGTAAAAACGCAACCCGATTACATGGCTGGCTATCAGAGCAACATATCAATCGCCTGCTTATTCTTGGTATCGCTACCGATTACTGCGTAAAATTCACCGTATTAGATGCCTTAGAACACGGGTATGAAACTTACGTCATTACAGAAGGCTGCCGGGGGGTTAATATTCATGCGGATGACAGCCAGCAGGCTATCGAGGAAATGGCAGCTAAAGGTGCCAAATTTACTTCATTAGCGGAGATAGCTGCACTTTTTTAACGTGCCGAGCATAAAAGTATTTTTAAACCGCTGACCACTATAACTACATATCCGAAATCAGATTAGCCTCGTTCTTTACACTCAATCAATAGGTGAGAACGAGGCTACCGATTTAATCTACTGGTTCATGCTTCTGATTGCGGCTTCAACCTGGCAACCATCTCTGACTGAAACATCGCCTTCAGTTCTTGTTTACTCTTTACGGCAATTTGACCATCGGTGCCAATCGTCATATGTTCCGGATCATGATTATGTCTGGCTTGCCAAAGCATTACCATTTGCAGGCTATGCTCTTTTTGCTCTGGTGTTAATGGAACACCATCCTGCCATTTCCCTAATTCGACAGCCTGAACTAGTCGCTGGTAAATCTCAGGTGTCATGGCAGAAAGTAAATCGTCTACATTCATCGGTATTTCCTTAAGGCTATTATTTCCTTAAAACTATCATACTAACATCACTGGCTGAATCGATTCTATATCACTTACCAATTCGCATCATATTTGGTCAAAAATGTCGCTACTCATCATATTAACCGGCGGTTTCTTCTCCTGAATCTTCATCAATGAAGCGCAAAGCAGCCGAATTAATGCAAAAACGCTCTCCTGTAGGTTTAGGGCCATCAGGAAAAACATGTCCCAAATGTGCCTGACAATGGCTGCAACGCACCTCGATCCGATGCATACCATAAGAATAATCATCAATATAATTAATGGATTTGTCATTAATCGGCCGATAAAAACTTGGCCACCCACATCCGGAATCAAATTTTGTGTCGGAAATAAAGAGTGGCTGAGAACAGCACAGGCAATGATAAATACCACTTTTTTTGTTGTGCAACAGTTTTCCTGAAAATGGTGGCTCTGTGCCTGCTTCTTGCGTCACATAACGCTGCATTTCACTGAGCTGCTCAAGAGGAGAAGAGATATCTTTAGCCATGGTAACCACCTTTTAAGGCCAGTATTTTCAACAAAAGGTACCGAAAACAACAAAAAGCAAATATTAAACTGTTAAATCGCATTTTAACCCATTCAACATGATGATTTACTTTACTAATTGTGATAAATCTCACATATCTCATTAATGGTAACTTTAAATATCTCCTTATACCCCGATAATGGTGAGCGTAAAGATTGTTACAGTTGTATAACGGATATCCAGATAGTGGTTTTTAAATTGATCTTTTTCAATTGTTGACACGATTCCGCTTGACGACTGGCAAGATTTTGGTAACTTTAGAAACAACTTTTAATTCACTAAAAAATAGCTGGTGGAATACTATGACTATCAAAGTAGGTATTAACGGTTTTGGTCGTATTGGCCGTATTGTTTTCCGTGCTGCACAAGAGCGTTCTGACGTTGAAATCGTTGCAATCAATGACCTGTTAGATGCAGATTACATGGCTTACATGCTGAAATACGATTCAACCCATGGCCGCTTCAAAGGTACAGTTGAAGTTAAAGACGGTCATCTGGTTGTTAACGGCAAAACCATCCGCGTTACATCTGAAAGAGACCCAGCTAACCTGAAATGGAACGAGGTAGGTGTTGATGTTGTTGCTGAAGCAACCGGCATTTTCCTGACCGATGAAACTGCGCGTAAACACATCGCTGCCGGCGCGAAAAAAGTTGTCCTGACTGGTCCTTCAAAAGACGATACCCCAATGTTCGTTATGGGTGTTAACCACAGCGCTTACGCAGGTCAGGACATCGTTTCTAACGCATCCTGTACAACTAACTGCCTTGCTCCACTGGCTAAAGTTATCAATGATAAATTTGGCATCGTTGAAGGTTTGATGACAACTGTTCACGCAACAACAGCTACTCAGAAAACTGTTGACGGCCCTTCTGCAAAAGACTGGCGTGGTGGCCGTGGTGCGGCACAAAACATCATCCCATCTTCTACCGGTGCTGCAAAAGCAGTAGGTAAAGTTATTCCTGAACTGAACGGCAAACTGACTGGTATGTCTTTCCGTGTGCCTACTCCTAACGTTTCTGTTGTTGACCTGACTGCACGTCTGGAAAAACCAGCAACTTATAAAGAAATCTGTGAAGCAATCAAAGAAGCTGCTGAAGGCGAACTGAAAGGCATTCTGGGTTACACCGAAGATGACGTTGTATCCACCGATTTCAACGGCGAAAAACTGACTTCTGTCTTCGACGCAAAAGCAGGTATCGCTCTGAACGATAATTTTGTAAAACTGGTTTCTTGGTATGACAACGAAACAGGTTACTCAAACAAAGTTCTGGATCTGGTCGCACACATTTCTAAATAATTGAACCTATCTACCTTATAAATTTCAGGTTGTAGAAAACAGAATCTCAACCTGAAAGATAACGGGTATAATCATTGTTCAATGAGCCACCTTTTACGGTGGCTTTTATTTTACCACTCTCTCACAATAGGCTATTCTTGCCTCATTAACCATCAATACAAGTTTATATAAGGTCATGATGATGCTTGATAAAATTTTCTCTTTGCCAATTGTAAAGCAGATATCTCCTCATATCAGTCAACGGGATATTGATGGATTTCCATTAATTGTGATTAATCACCCGAAAGTCCGCAGCGCAATCAGTATTCAGGGTGCGCACCTTATGGCGTGGCAACCCAGTGGTGAAAAACCAGTATTATGGTTAAGCAATAATACAAAATTCCGTGCAGGAACAGCCATACGTGGAGGTATCCCTATCTGTTGGCCGTGGTTTGGGCCTCAGGACACGCCGAGTCACGGGTTCGCCCGAATTTTGCCATGGGAATTCAAAGGGCATCATGAACATGAAAATGGTGTTATTTTGATGTTCACACTACAAAACAGCGAATATACCAAACAATTATGGCCACATGAGTTTACACTTATTGCCCGCTTTAAATTAGGTGAAACCTGTGAAATAGAGCTGGAATCCTACGGAGATTATCAAACCACATGCGCACTGCACTCTTACTTTAATATCAGCGACATAGAGAAAATTCAGGTCAGTGGATTAGGCAGTCACTTTATCGATTCGATAACAAACAAAAAACAGCAATCGACCAGCGAAAAACTAATTTTTCAGGGGCGAACCGATCGGATTTACACCGAGCCAGAAGATTTCAATCTAATTAGTGATAAACACTGGAAGCGTACTATCGAGATTCATCACTACCACCACAGTGATATCGTTTGCTGGAATCCCGGAGCAGAATTATCAGGCAGCATGCAAGATATGGAAAACGAAGGCTATAAAACTATGGTCTGTGTTGAAACTGCTCGTATCAGTAGCCCCTTGCATTCCAAAAACGGGAACCCCGGCAAGCTATCTGTCGTCCTTCGTTGTCGCCAGACAAGCTGAACCTAAGTGATTGGTCAGAATTAAAATAAGGATGAACAGGCATTGATTCAAATTGCATGCAAGCGGTACGAAAAAATGCCTGAGAAAATAATAAATCCCTTATCATTAATCAACAACCACCGGAACACGTCTGGCTAAAGCGCACAACAGTTCATAACCTATCGTTCCTGCAAACTCTGCGACTTCATCCACCGGTAATTTTTTTCCCCATAGTTCAACAGAGCTACCGATTGTGGCTTCTGGGCATGGTGTCAGATCTACCGTCATCATATCCATTGATATCGCTCCCAACACACGGGTGCGGATACCATCAACAACAACAGGTGTTCCTGTTGATGCATGACGAGGATAGCCATCAGCATAACCACATGCAACAGTACCCACTCGGGTTGGAGACTGTGTGGTATAGCGGCCGCCGTAACCAATTTTTACCCCTTTAGCCAGCTCATGGACCGCAATAATTTCACTTTTCAGACTCATCGCAGGTCTCAACCCCGAATCTGCAATATCACGCCACTTTCCGCTGGGAGATGCCCCGTATAAAATGATTCCCGGCCTGACCCAATCGCGATGCGTTTGCGGGTGCCATAGAATTGCACCAGAATTAGCCAAGCAATGCGAAAGATCGTCCATTCTGAGCTCTTTAACCACTGTAAATTGCTCATTAACGCCCATTTCATTATCAGAATTCGCAAAATGGGTCATTAAAGTGACTGATCTGATATTCTGTATCCCATTTGCCATTGATACTATCTGTGGATATTCATCGGGAGTGAAACCCAGACGGTTCATGCCACTGTTAAGTTTTAAATAGATATCTACAGGTTTATCGAATTCTGCCTCTTCTATTGCCTGAAGCTGCCAGCGACTATGTACTGTCGTTGTCAGACTATATTTATTGATTATCTGCAAATCTTCGGCTTTGAAGAAACCTTCCAACAACAGGATAGGCCCTTGCCACCCCTGTTCTCTCAAATAAATAGCTTCATTCATATCAAGCAGAGCAAAACCATCCGTCTGCGTGAGTGATTGCCATATTCTGTCCAATCCGTGCCCATATGCATTCGCTTTCACTACCGACCAAATTTTACTGTGACCAACCTTCTGACGGATCGTTGCCAGGTTATGGCGGAATGCATCAAGGTGGATCGTCGCCAAAATAGGACGTGGCATGCTGACCCCTTCTAATTTACTTTACGCAGTATGTAAGCGATGCTTCGCCCGAAGTACTTTGGTATTAAACCCATCGGTATATCTGAATACAGAAAGATCATCCGCAGCAATATCAGGTTTTTTGCCTGAGATTAAGTCAGATAACAGCTTTCCTGAACCACAGGCCATCGTCCAACCTAATGTGCCATGTCCGGTATTCAGATAAAGATTAGCGTATTTAGTCGGGCCAACAATAGGTGTGCCATCCGGTGTCATCGGACGTAACCCAGCCCAGAATGAAGCTTCAGCAATATTGCCACCGTCGTGGTAAAGATCATCAACGACCATTTTTAGTGTTTCACAACGGCTTTTTAGTACGTCCAAGTTAAAACCGACGACTTCTGCCATACCACCAACCCGGATACGATTATCGAAACGTGTAATAGCAATCTTATAAGTTTCATCCAGTATCGTTGAAGTCGGTGAGCGAGTTTCATCCATGACCGGCATTGTCAGCGAATAACCTTTCATAGGGTAAACCGGAATTGTGACAAGACCTCTCAATAATTCGGTGGAATAAGCCCCCATCGCTATCACATACTGATCCGCGGTTATAACACCATCATCACACTGAATACCGCTAACCTTATCGCCATCCATCAGAATTTGTTTAACCTGCCTGTTAAATATAAATCTGACACCTGCTTTTTCTGCCATTTTGGCTAATTCTTTGGTAAAAATCTGGCAATCACCGGTTTCATCATTGGGAAGTTGCAATCCCCCTGTCAATTTATGAGAAGAATGAACAAGAGCCGGCTCTACTGACGCTAATTGTTCCGCCGTCAATAATCGATAAGGAACGCCCTCCTGCTCCAGTACCGCAATATCCTTGGCTGCACTATCAAACTGCTTAGCAGTTCTGAACAATTGTAATGTTCCACCAAGACGCTCCTCATACCGAATACCTGTATCCGCTCTCAACTGTTTAATACAGTCACGACTATATTCAGCCAGACGCACCATTCTGCTTTTATTCATCGCATAATGGTCAGCATCGCAATTGCGCAGCATTTGCCACATCCAGCGCAACTGAAATAATGAACCATCAGGGCGAATGGCTAGCGGAGCATGGCGCTGGAACAGCCATTTGAACGCTTTTAACGGAATACCCGGAGCACCCCAGGGAGTTGAATACCCGGGTGAAATTTGCCCGGCATTACCTGCACTCGTTTCTTCGGCAGCACTCTGCTGACGATCTACGACGATCACTTCATGACCTTCCTGAGCCAGATACCAGGCGCTGGTGACGCCAATAACACCACTGCCTAAAATAAGGACTTTCATTCTGCCACCTGCTGATAAGAAATATACGAAGACAAGCATAATATGCTAAATAGAAAAATCCAACACAGAATAATAGACCATGAAATGATTAATTGAATTTTAGGATTTAAATCACAATTTCATTACGAA
>NZ_CAWQJR010000193.1:0-25841 GCF_963894935.1 Xenorhabdus sp. PB61.4 | reverse complement strand
TTTATAGATTAATAAAAACAAAATAGGAAAAAAGCATTTAATTAGTAGAAAACCTTGTAACTTAGGCTAATAATTTAATTGGGATCCCAAAAAAATACACAGCATTCAAAAATAAATCGGGGTATCACTATGTACAAAAATACGATACACAACATTATTCCTCCAAATTTATTCGAATATATTATTAAAAGTTGCGATGAAAATGATAAAGCTCCAATATTAAAAGCTTTAAATCATACTTATAATTTAATGAATTATTATGCTGGCATGGGAAGTTCATCACTAATATATAATCCAGGAGATGATGAGAATCTGGATAGAATAATATATGATGCCGAAAATACAGATAAGTATCCAGGTACAAAAACAGTACGGACTGAAGGCGCTTCTGAAAGTAAGGATATTTGTGTTGATGAAGCCTATCAACATCTTGGTATAACTTATCAATTCTATAAAGAAATTTTTGGCCGTAACTCAATTGATAATAAAGGACTTAAGTTAGTCGCTACAGTACATTACCTTGAAAATTATGCAAATGCGTTTTGGGCAGACAACCAGATGGTTTTTGGTGATGGTATGAAGTCGTATCTTAATCGCTTCACATCCTGTATTGATGTTACAGCCCATGAAATGACACACGGTGTCACTCAATATGAAGCAAATCTGGACTATGCCTATCAAGCAGGTGCTCTCAACGAGTCTATTTCAGATGTATTCGGTATTATGGTGAAACAATTTTCGAATAATCAGAAAGCAGGCGAATCTGACTGGCTGATTGGTCAGGGGATCTTCGGGCCAAAAATGAACCCTAATAATGATCCAAATCTTGCCCTGCGTTCGTTTAAGGATCCGGGAGCTGCGTATTCAGATGATGACCAAATAGGTCATATGGATCAGTATGAAGATCTTCCCTTTTCAAATGACAACGGTGGAATTCATAAATATTCAGGCATTCCAAATAGAGCATTCTATCTGTTAGCAACGGCTTTAGGAGGATATTCATGGGAGCAAGCAGGTAAAATCTGGTACAGCACTTTGACAGATAATAATCTGTCTAACAAAGCAAATTTTGATGATTTTGCTAAATTAACGGTAAGTAATGCCTGCAAACTCTTTGGTAAAAGTGTTTCAAATTTTGTCACTGATGCATGGCATCAAGTGGGTGTCCTGCGCTGACGATAAAATAATATTTTTGGCACAGGGGTTAGGAAAACCCCTGTTGTTATCGTCATATTTATTTCTATATTCTTTTTTATCAGGCTATGATTTTTTCTAATCAGATCAGTTTCATTTTAATTAAATTCGTCAACCACATGAATTCCCAATGATATAAGATCAGCTATGGTTCTGAAAATTTATCTGCTTATTACATATATAATTAACAAAATAAATGAATAAAAAAATTTACATTTTTAGTAGTGACTGATTTAATTATTTTGACTAACATTTAGACTAGCAAGGTAAGTTATATCCAACGGGTTTCAATGTGCATTACGGCGACAAAGGAATGATAAAGGCTGGTTTCCGATGGAACACAAAAGCCGCTCATTAATCTCTGGGATTATAGCGCATCGTATATTTATAAAAACGATGACTGGGGTGCGTGAGTGTAGCCAGCAAAGAGGTACTTGAAAAACGGAGGATATTATATAGATACCAGGCTCACACACTAACAAATTGGGTATATTATGTGCAACACAACAAATCAACGCTGTATAGTCCCGCCCCATTTGCTGGAGTATATTGCAAAGCACTGTGATGAGAAAGATAAGGAATATGTGCTAAAAACATTAAGTGATGTTAATAAGTTAATGAAAAAATCCGCCCAAAATTCTCCGTTACAAAAAAAAGATATAACCAAAATTGATAAAGAAAAAAGTAATTAATCATTCGATGTTAAAAAGTATAACCCAGAAGATAATCAATTTAATTATTCATCAGAATGGTTAATCGTCTTAAACAAAAATAAAGAGCTATAAATAGCTCTTTATTTTTTTGCTTAATTAACGCTTTTTCAAATGTTCCATCAAACGCTTACGTTTACGCAACTGTGTTGCCGTTAATGTATTTTTTTTACCCGCATACGGGTTAGCCCCTTCTTTAAACTGAATACGAATAGGTGTACCCATCACTTTTAAAGAGCGGCGGAAATAATTCATTAAGTAACGTTTATACGAATCAGGCAAGCCTGTTACCTGATTTCCGTGAATAACAACGATTGGCGGATTATACCCTCCGGCATGAGCATATTTCATTTTAACCCTGCGCCCGCGTATTATTGGTGGCTGATGATCATCTTCAGCCATACGCATAATACGGGTAAGCATGGACGTATTGACACGACGGGTCGCACTTTCATAAGCTTCCAGAATCGAATCAAACAGATTCCCTACTCCGCTGCCATGCAAAGCAGAAATAAAGTGGACACGGGCAAAATCAACAAACCCCAGACGTAAGTCCAGCATATCCTTAACATGATCACGATCTTCCTGAGTCATGCCATCCCATTTATTCACCGCGATGACTAAGGAGCGACCGCTGTTAAGAATAAAGCCCAACAGGGAAAGATCCTGATCTGAAATACCTTCACGGGCATCAACCACCAGCATAACGACGTTCGCATCTTCAATTGCCTGAAGTGTTTTGATAACGGAGAATTTCTCGACCGTTTCTGTCACCTTGCCACGCTTACGAACTCCTGCTGTGTCAATCAGCACATATTCACGACCATCACGCTCCATCGGAATATAGATGCTGTCACGAGTTGTACCCGGCATATCGAAGACAACAACACGCTCTTCACCCAAAATACGGTTAGTCAGTGTGGACTTACCCACATTTGGACGCCCGACGATCGCTAACTTCAATGGCAGTGTTGTCGGATCGAAATCATCTTCCTGCTCAGCTTCTTCGACAGCGTCTTGTTCAGCCTGTTCTAACTCAGCCCAGTAAGCAGCGTTAGCTTCTTCTTCCGTTAATTCAATTTCCTCTGCACCTTCCTCATCTGCATAGAAAGGCAACAATGCATGCTCAATCAATTGTGTCACGCCACGCCCATGAGAAGCAGCGATAGAATGTATATCCCCCAATCCCAGAGAATAAAATTCAGCAACAGATGTATCAATATCGATACCGTCAGTCTTATTCGCGACTAAAAACGTCGACTTTTCACGGCTGCGCAAATGCTTTGCAATCGCGTGATCCGCAGGCATCAGCCCGGATCTGGCATCAACCATAAACAGGACAATGTCTGCTTCATCGATTGCCATCAAAGATTGCGTAGCCATATGTGTTTCTACGCCCTCTTCTGTTCCGTCAATACCACCGGTATCAACGATAATAAATTCTTTCCCTTCAACTTCCGCACGTCCATATTTACGGTCGCGGGTTAAACCGGGGAAATCCGCAACCAATGCATCTCTGGTACGGGTTAAGCGGTTAAATAAAGTAGACTTTCCGACATTGGGGCGCCCAACCAGCGCAACGACAGGTATCATTTTTGATGCCTCATGACTAAATGTAAATCGATATCCCGCAAAAAAAGAGGCGCTTGAAGTTCGTTCACAACAAAATCTTCTTCTCATAACTGCAAGATACTAAAAAGACGACACGGCTCCTGTCATTACAGGAGCCGTGTTCGGATAAAACGCATTAAAACATTTACTGTATATCAGCGCGTATACAGGTAAACTTTACCATTCCTTGCCTGCACCATCAGTTTATCACTGGCGATAACCGGACGGCTTAATAAGCCTGAGCTATCAACCTTATGCTGAGCCATAAACTGACCATCTTCCATATTCAGCCAGTGCAGATAACCTTCTCCATCACCCACAACCAGATAGCCGTTATACATTTCCGGTGCAGTCAGATTACGGTGCAACAAATCGTTCTGGGACCAAATGGTTACCCCATCACTTTTACGCAGGGATAAAATACGATCATCCTGATCTACAACAAAAATATTGTTGTCAGTCACAACCATATCATTGACGGAACCAAGATCACGTTTCCAGATTATCTGACCAGAGCGCATATCCATTGCAACCAGATTGCCATTATAGGCAATGGCATAAATGACATTATCAGAAATGACCGGTGTCATATCAACATCATTCAGACGATCAATTTCCGTTGCACCAGTGACCTGAGAGATACGCTGTTGCCAAATAAGTTGCCCCTGTGAAAGCAGAACAGCACTAACACGGCCATTATCACCACCGACAACCGCAGCGCCATATGCCACAGCGGGTGCTGATTCGCCACGGACAGACAATGGCGGCGTATCCATATTGATGGACCAGGCGATAGAGCCATCATTTTCATTCAATGCCTGTAACATCCCATTGCCGGTATGAATCAGGATAAGGCTATCACTTAACACCGGACGGGATAACGCTTCACCAGCAACCTGAGTTTCCCACTCAACTTTGCCGGTTGTCGCATCTAATGCGATAACTTTGGCTTTCTCTGTGCCAACATACAGACGATCACCTGATACCGTCAAACCACCGGACAATAACGCAGGCAAACGTGACGACAGAAAGCCTGTTTTCTCTGACAGATCGGTAGACCACAACTCTTTGCCGCTATCTATATCAAATGCTTTGATAATACCATTACGATCGGCAACATAAACAGCAGAGCCTTGCCATGCAGGTGATAAGTGAGAGTAGTAATGACCAACTCCACTTCCAACTGACTTATCCCACACCACATGAGGATTGAATTGGTTTTCAACCTTTGGCAGCGGAGACATTATGACCGTATCCTGTTCATTTGAGCAACCCGCCAGCAGAACAGAAGCAACCAGCCCAACCAGAAGTGTTTTACGCAGTTGCATTAGAGTTGGCTCCCTTAGTTGGATAAATTATCTAGTTTAACTTGCATTCTCTCTTTCAAAGCCTGAGCTCCCTGAGATTCCAACCCTCTGGAGTATGCTTCACGCGCACCTGCTATATCGCCTTTCTTCGCCAGAATATCACCCCGGATATCCTCAGTGATGACTTGCCATCCTTTGCTTTTTACCTGCTCCAGCGTTTTTAATGCTGCATCAGTTTTATCTTCGGCTAACTGAATGCGGGCCAGACGAATATCTGACAAAGCCTGTATATCCTGATCTTTAGCTTTACCTGAAGCAGTCAGTAAATATTTCTCTGCCTGTGCCAGATCATTCTTATCAGCCACATGTTTTGCCAGTTCCATATCTGCCATCACACCGTAGATATTATTCGTTTCGTTAGCGAATTTCTCTGCGGCCGAGATACCTTCTTTCGAACCTGATGCCAATGACTGGTTCATTTGCTCAAATGCTGTTGCAGTATCTTGTAACTGATTTGTTTGATGAGATTGCCAGTAACGCCAGCCAACAATTGCCCCAATCCCCAGTACTAAGCCAACAGCAATATATTTGCCGTTGTTAACGAAAAAACGCTTTATTGCATCAACTTGTTCAGTTTCAGTGGTATAGACTTCCACAGAGTCTCTCCTTAGCCTAACAGTTCGCTCAAACGTGCTGCGATCGTTTGTTGTGGTAATGTTTGTTGCTCACCATTTCGTAAATCTTTCACGGTGACATTACCTGTACTAATTTCATCTTCCCCTAAGAGCAGGGCAATTTTGGCACCGTGCTTACCTGCACGCCCCAGTTGTTTCTTAAAGTTACCGCCACCGTGATTGGTCATCAGGCGTAATTCCGGTAATTCATCACGGATTTTCTCTGCCAGAATCAGTGCTGCCTGTTGACTGCCTTCCCCGAAGGAAGAAAGGTAAACATCTGCAACCGTGAGATCGGCAACAAATTCGGGGTTCACTTCCTGAACCAACAGGATCATGCGTTCCATACCCATGGCAAAGCCGACCGCAGGTGTTGATTTCCCACCCAGTTGCTCAACCAGACCATCATAACGCCCACCGGCACAGACCGTACCCTGCGCACCCAAAGCAGAAGTGACCCATTCAAATACTGTGCGGTTATAATAGTCAAGACCGCGTACCAGACGCTGGTTAATACGATATTGAATACCCGCAGCATCCAGATTCCGGCACAGGCCGTCAAAGTGTTCTTTTGACTCTGCATCAAGATAATCAAACAGAGCCGGGGCATCGTTAAGAAGTGCCTGAACCTCCGGATTTTTAGAATCCAGTACGCGCAATGGGTTAGTATACATGCGACGCAGACAATCTTCGTCCAATTTATCTTTATGCTGTTCGAGGAAGGCAACCAAAGCATCACGATAGTTTGCCCGCGCTTCCAGAGAACCGATGGAATTCAACTCTAGTGTCACATGCTCAGCAATACCCAACTCCCGCCACCAGCGTGCAGTCATCAGGATCATTTCAGCATCAATATCCGGCCCCTGAAGACCAAACACCTCAGCACCCAATTGATGAAACTGACGATAACGGCCTTTTTGCGGGCGCTCATAACGGAACATCTGGCCGATGTACCATAAACGCTGTTCCTGATTGTACAGCAGACCATGTTCGATACCGGCACGAACACAACCAGCAGTGTTTTCCGGGCGCAGGGTCAGGCTTTCTCCGTTGCGGTCATTAAATGTATACATTTCTTTTTCGACCACATCAGTCACTTCCCCGATAGCTCGCTTGAATAACGGGGTCTGCTCTACAACCGGTGTTCTGATTTCACTGAAGCCATAACCAGCCAGCACACGTTTTATTGTAGACTCAACACGTTGCCAAATCGCTGTTTCAGCAGGAAGGCAGTCGTTCATGCCACGAATAGCCGAAATGTTTTTTGCCATGTTTTATCTCTTATTAATATTTTTACAATAGAGTCGATTATAAAAGCGAATATTCTCAAGGTTCAATCAGCAAACAAAATAATACCGACTCAAATAACATGAACCGGTATTGAATTTTACTTTTCGAGCTGATTGATACTGATCCGTTTACTGGCATCAAGGATCGCAGCCTTGGCCCGGATTTTCGCTTCAAGCTGGTCAATCAAATCATTATTATCGAGACGTACTTTCTGACGGACGCCATCTTCATAAAAACCACTTTTTGTTTTTGCGCCGGTCACGCCCAATGTAGAAACTTCAGCTTCTCCGGGACCATTGACAACACAGCCGATGATGGAAACATCCATCGGCGTGATCAAATCTTCAAGACGTTGTTCAAGCGCATTGACTGTACCGATAACGTCAAATTCCTGACGTGAGCAGGTCGGGCAGGCAATGAAATTGATACCTCTTGAACGAATGCGCAGTGCTTTCAGAATATCGAAGCCAACTTTAACCTCTTCTACCGGATCTGCCGCCAGAGAGATACGCAAAGTATCCCCAATACCTTCAGATAACAGCATTCCTAAACCGATCGAAGATTTCACCGCACCAGCACGGGCACCGCCTGCTTCGGTAATGCCTAAATGCAGCGGCTGATCAATTTTCTGCGCCAGCAAACGATAGGCACCTACAGCAAGAAAGACGTCAGATGCTTTAACACTAACCTTGAACTGATCAAAGTTAAGGCGGTCAAGAATATCCACATGACGCATAGCCGATTCCACCAATGCTTCTGGTGTCGGTTCTCCGTATTTTTCCTGTAAATCTTTTTCCAAAGAGCCGCCATTCACCCCAATACGGATTGGTATATTATGATGACGGGCGCAATCTACAACCTGACGGATCCGCTCTTCATTACCAATATTTCCGGGATTAATACGCAAACAGTCAACACCGTATTCGGCAACTTTTAATGCGATACGATAATCAAAATGGATATCGGCAACTAACGGGACATTGACTTGCTGCTTGATGAGTTTAAAGGCTTCCGCCGCATCCATGGTTGGCACCGAAACACGGACAATATCAACACCTACACGCTCCAGCGATTTTATCTGATTAACAGTCGCTTCAACATCTGTTGTCCGTGTGTTCGTCATTGACTGCACCGCAATAGGTGCATTATCTCCAATAGGTACATTACCGACATAGATACGTGTGGATTTACGTCTTGTTATCGGTGATTCATTATGCATTTTTACATTACTCCCCTACATCCCTGTATTTTATTTATAAAAATTACAACTATGCTGTGGTGAATAATACACATAGACGAACCTGAACCCCAGCTCAACATTCGTCTCAAAGTATGTGCCCAGTAAACGTGTCAAAACCATAAATCCGCTTATGGCAGTGACAGTCTGGCATTGGTGCCTTTCTTAATAAACGCATCCATATTCACACGTTTTCCCTGAAACTCTACCTCAACCTGAGCAGGTGCCCCGATATTAAGTGAATAAGGTAAAGCACCTGATAATTTCAGGCTATCGCCCTTACTTTTGGTACCACTAAACAGTTTCTTACCGTTGGCATCTTTAATTTCCAGCCAGCATCTGCCTTTGAAATTAAATACCAGTTCATTGCTGTTCGCGACACTGGACTGATTTTCAGTTGTTGATAAGGGGGTTGTTGATACAGGATTCGTTGATGACACAGCGTCTGGCGTGATATTCGTTGTAACTGAATTCTCTGCTTCCTGATTTACAGGAGAAACACCTGTGGAGGCAGTATTACCAGAAGCTGTCAGCGGCTGGCTACCCGACTGTGGCACTGAGTCAGTCTGAGTTGATGAAGGAGCGCCGGAAGATAATGGCACCTTACTGTCTGTAGCGGCACTATTTAATGGTACTTGTACATTTTTCTCTGTTTGAGCTGTACCAGATTGCACTTCTGTCGTATTTAGGGTGGAACTGGCTGTCACAGATTGAGTATCAGTCAGTTCACTGGCAGACTTTTGGTCCTGTATATCAGACTGTTCAGCCATTGAAACCAACTCTTTTTGCTGAACATTATAATTCTGCCACCACCACACACCCGTCATGCCCAATAACACAATAATGACAAGCCATGTGAATTTCATCAGCCAGCCATCACGTTTCTTACGTATTTTTTGGGCAGAAAAGCTCTGCATCTGAGATGTTTTTACTGCCTTATGCTGCATCTGTACATCGATCTTGGCTAAGATCTCAGACTCAGGCACCTGAACAAGTTTCGCATAAGCACGGATATAACCGCGAAAAAATGTGGGTACGATATTGTCAGGAACGTTATCTTCTTCAATATCACGAACAGTGGACACTTTAAGACACAAGCGATCTGCCACAGTCTGCTGAGAAAGCTCATGTTTTTCACGAGCTTGACGCAAGATCTGACCCGTTGTCAGATTAGCTTCTTCTGGATGAGTTTCAGTCTTCATTATCTAAGGACACTGGTACTGTTCAGGTTAAAATATTCACACAAGTTAATTGACTATCAGACACAATTTAACTTGTGTAGCGAAATCATTTCATACTGCATAAAACGTAGGCAATCATTTATCACAACTCCTACTAATTGCAGTTATTCACCGCAATGGGTATAGAAGCCGGTGTTACTCTTTATAACCAAATTATCTGTGACCAAATTGTCCGAGACCAAATTTTTAGCTTCTTTATACCGTCTTTGTTCACAGAGAAAAACGTAATAATGACCTATTACAGTATCATCTCCTGCTCCGTACTGCATTGCCATTCTGTAGTGACGGTCGGCGGATTCAGGCTGACCCGCATATTGTTCATGCAGCGCCATCCCCAAATGAGCTTGCGGATGACGGGGTTCAGCCAGTAAAACTTTCTGAAAATGAAATCTGGCAGCCGATAAATTACGTTCTGCCAGATATGCTTTCCCTAACTGTAATCGGGTATCTACTGCAACAGCATGATGAGCCCGGTTCTGAGGATGCTCCGCACAACCAGCCACCAGACTCAAACAAACTATAGACCAAATTATTGATTTCCGTATCATATCATTTTCATTTATAAGGATATGTCAAACTTCGCCAGATTTTTAGCCAATTACAAGAATTGAGCAAAAAATTAGACTGTTTTTACCTGAATAGGTTCACCTGCCAGACGTTTTCTCATGGTCCGCTTGGTTCTGTCGATAACCTCGCCAGCCAGCTGTCCACAGGCAGCATCGATATCATCACCTCTGGTTTTACGCACGATGGTAGTAAAGCCATATCCCATCAGTACCTTGGAGAAACGGTCAATCCGGCTGTTGGAGCTGCGCCCGTAAGGTGCTCCGGGGAACGGGTTCCAGGGGATCAGGTTGATTTTACTTGGTGTATCTTTCAGACATTCTGCTAATTGGTGAGCCTGTTCCACACTGTCATTAACGTGATCGAGCATCACATACTCTACAGTGACCCGCCCCTGATTAGCATTCGACTTCGTCAGATAGCGGCGGACACCAGCCAGAAACTCTTCGATATTGTACTTACGGTTAATCGGTACAATTTCATCACGGATATCGTCAGTGGGTGCATGGAGAGAAATTGCCAGAGCGACGTCGATCATATCACCCAGTTTATCCAGTGCAGGCACTACGCCGGATGTTGACAGGGTTACGCGACGTTTTGACAGGCCAAATCCAAAATCATCCATCATGATTTCCATGGCCGGCACCACATTGTTCAGGTTCAGCAACGGCTCACCCATGCCCATCATCACCACATTGGTAATTGGACGGCGACCACTGGATTTCAGCGAGCCAATAATTTTAGCGGCACGCCAGACCTGACCAATAATTTCAGAAACCCGCAGGTTGCGGTTAAACCCCTGCTGGGCAGTAGAGCAAAACTTACATTCTAAAGCGCACCCTACCTGAGATGAGACACACAGTGTCGCACGGTCATCTTCCGGAATATAAACTGTTTCGACCTGTTGATCGCCAACAGTAATTGCCCACTTGATAGTACCATCCGAAGAACGCTGTTCTTCTGCAACTTCAGGTGCTCTGATTTCAGCAACCTGTTGTAGTTTTGCCCTGAGCACTTTATTAATGTCAGTCATTTGCTCAAAGTCATCATAGCAATAGTGGTACATCCATTTCATGACCTGATCGGCACGAAAAGGTTTTTCCCCCATTTCAATGAAAAACTGACGCATTTGTTTGCGGTTGAGATCAAGCAGATTAATTTTGCCGCTTGTCTTATCCCGCGTAAAAGTCTTATCAGGTGTGAAAGAAGTGGCAGAAGTTGAACATTGTTCGGCTGTATTGGGTTGGGACATTGTCTGGGACATATTGTTACATCGCCTCGTTGTTACACTTTCGGCTCTGTGCTGATTGTATTTCAGCACTAAGTTTTCATGCGGTGACTACTGATTCAGTAAACAGACTCCATATTCAATAAACATAATGCAATACATGTTCTCTTTTGCGAAAACATATCCAGCGTTAATCGTTTATTGAAATGAAATAATAAACGCCCCGCTAAATCAAATCAGCGGGGCGCGACATTGTACAAACTTTACTGTTCAGATGCTACGAGAACTAAACATCCCGACCATCTTTCAGGTCGTCTTTTTGAAGCAGCTCGAAACTTATTGAATATTAGCTGCGAGAGAAAACTTCATCATCACTGAAGAAGTAAGCAATTTCACGGTTTGCAGATTCAATGGAATCTGAACCGTGTACCGCATTTTCAGTAAAACTGTCGGCATAATCAGCACGCAGAGTACCAGCCAGCGCGTTGTCCGGGTTAGTTGCACCCATCAGATCACGGTGACGCTGAACTGCATTTTCACCTTCCAGAACCTGTACCATGATTGGGCCAGATGTCATGAACTCTACCAGACCATCAAAGAAAGGGCGGCCTTTGTGCTCGGCATAAAAACCTTCAGCTTGTTCACGAGTTAAATGCAGCATTTTAGCAGCGATGATTTTAAAACCGGCACTTTCAAAACGAGCATAGATGGAACCGATAACATCTTTCTTCACAGCATTAGGTTTAATAATGGAAAAAGTACGTTCAATCGTCATTGGATAACCCCTTTGGCACTTTCAGCGATGATTCATTTTAATTTTATATTCCCCCTGATAACTCAGAAGGACAGAATTTATCCTGTTTTCCTGACAGGAATAAAAATAGGCGTTGATTATAGGAGGAGACTTTCGGCTTGCCTACAAAAAACACAACATTTTATTAAAACATTCTTAGCGAAAATGATAATTTTTTAGCACAAATCACATTTTTGCAGTACAAACCAATTAAAGACGATACGAGTTAAACACATTTTCAGCACTAACTCCTATTTCAGATATCTTACTTTTCTATCAATATGCACTGTCTTATTGATTCATTTTATAAAATAATGCCTATGCAGGCGATAATTTCCCGCATAGGCATTCTGACCAAGATCATTGACTTCGCGTGTTATATCATTATTTAAACAACTTCAGTTACAAAACCGTATCTTTCACACACTGAATAAAAGGCTTAACCTGCTCTTGTCTTTTCTCATCCAGTGGTTTTTTAGTTTCATCAGAAACTTCAAATTGTCCTTTAAACTGTTCATTACTGTCTTTTGTTGTCTTATCAGAAGTGCCGATAATGCTAATGGTATATTTATGTCCTTCAGGTAATAAATGTGTGCATTTTTTCAATGCGCCCTGATTAACCACTTCTTTAATGACTATTTTATTATCAATATCTTTTGCTGATGTATCTGCTAAAGAAACTGGTACATAAAATAAACCCAGCAACAAAGCATATGAAACAACTTTCATCTTTATTTCCTCACTGGTTGAATTAACATACAGCTATTAAATAAATTGCAACTTACTGACTCAACATCTTAAAAGATCAATATATTCCGAACAGAACAGCAATAAGTTTACTTTAAAACAAAAAATACAATTAATTTTTTGTTTATGACAAAATTTTTGACCTACACCACAAATAGTAACCGGATCATTTTAATACAAAATTAATTTTGCTGATTTGCCCACTCAGATCTAAAACACTAAGCTGATATTTTCCTGACTGTGACAATGTTTTCGTCCACGACTGGTTATTTTCAGTCACGGTAACCTGCTCACCATTCAAAAACCACCATTGCTGTCCCTGACCACCCTGTGTTGCTACCCGCAGATCCAACGTCCGTTGACCGGGCAAGCGAGTCAGAACATCCCCTTCTCGGATACCGGTAATCAATAACGGTGCGTCATCTGTTTTCATTGGCGGGCATTGAGGATTAATTGGAGGTAGCCGATTCACACGGCGCTCTTTCTCTGGTAGCCATGCTTCCAGTGCAATCGGCCATAAAGAGATTGTTTCAGGTCGGGCATCAGGGCAATCGGCAGCAACACGCAAACCGTTTTTATCGACCCATATCTGTTCATTGATACCCGAAATCGATTCCTGCCCCGTAGATGACAGTGTCGGCGGGATAGTGTTATCCAGAATCCAGCTCAAACGGCGCTGACGGCAGTTGTTATCTTCCGACCGGAATGCCGTACCACTCGGCCAGCAAATAACTGCCTGACTAACATTCTCCGGCCGCGGATCAACAGGAATAGGTTGCGAACCATAGTGCAGATCAGCCATCAATAATCCATGAATCTGGTTCATGATAGGAATTGCAGTCGCATAACCAGACTGCCCTGCTACAGGTGTCCCGTCCGGCCTACCGACCCAGACACCGATGGTATAGCGGGCATTTAAACCGATTGCCCATGCGTCTCGATAACCATAACTGGTGCCTGTTTTCCATGCCAGTGGCACTTCGGCAGGTAAGACATTATCCGGCAACGGGCGGCTTTCCCCTGCCATAATCCGCCTGACAATCCAGCCTGCTCCCGGAGTAAAAAGCTGTCTGTCCCGCAGTTCCTGCTGTGAAGTAAAGCGTAACGGAGAGACTTTCCCCTGACGTGCAAACGCACTATAAACAGAAACCAGCTGATCCATACGAACTGAAGTTCCCCCCAGAATCAGCGCCAGATTCGGCTCACTTCCCAGAGGGAAACGCAGCGTCATGCCTGCATTACGCAAATTGGCAGTAAACCGTTTCGCGCCATAGGCTTCAAGAAGCTGTACTACCGGCAAATTTAGTGAACGAGTCAGTGCCTCACTGGCGCTGACCGGGCCATTAAACCCACTATCAAAATTTCCCGGCCGATAATTATCGAAAAGGCGGGGAACATCCTGTAAAAGAGATTCCGCATGAATAAGGCCATCATCCAGCGCCATTGCATACAGAAAAGGCTTTAATGTCGACCCCGGAGAACGCCATGCACTGACCATATCAACATGACCAAAACGGCTATTATCCTGAAAATCAGCCGAGCCAATATAAGCCTTCACTGTCATATCAGTATGATCGACCACCAGCACACCAATTGATGTTTTTTCCGCTAACTGATATTTCCAGTTAAGCACCATATCTTCCAGTTGGCGCTGCAAGCCGGTATCAATAGTAGTTCGAATGATTTCCTGCTGATTATTGTGTGCCATTCTCCTTGCCAGCAACGGGGCAAGTTGAGGAACCTGACGAGGAGCCAACCACAGATTTTCCTCCTCAATATCTGCCACTTTTTCTGCTGACCAAACTCTATATTGCTTCAATCGCTGCAATACCTTGTCACGGGCAACCTGAGCCCGCTCAGGATAGCGATCCGGCCTTAAACGGCTTGGAGCCTGTGGTAACACTGCCAATAATGCCGCTTCACCGGATGACAAATCTGACGGTGACTTTCCCAGATAAGCCCAGCTTGCCGCACCGATGCCCTGCAAAGTGCCGCCAAATGGTGCCCGGTTCAGATACATCTCCAGAATCTCGTCTTTCGAATAGTGCCACTCTAATTGCAGAGTACGCCAAAGCTGTTTGAACTTGCCGCCAAAAGTACGTGAATGAGGATCTATCAAACGGGCAACCTGCATAGAAATCGTGCTTCCGCCTGATACAATTTTACCGGCCCGGATATCCTGCCAAGCTGCCCGTAACAACGAGAGAGGATTCACCCCCGGATGCTGGTAAAACCAACGGTCTTCATAGGTTAAGAGTGCTTGAATGTATTCAGGAGAAACCTGCTCTAGAGTCACTGGATAACGCCAGATCCCTTCAGTATCAGCAAAGCGCCATAAGGGTGAACCGTCAGCTCCTACCACAACGCGTGCGGCGGTGACGTTTTTCAGTGGTAACGGCCAGATTTTGTCGGCTAGCCATAAGGTTGCTGGCAGAATAAGTAAAATGGCCAGAATAATAAGGTAAATGCGCGGGAAATATTTTCTCATTGACACTGAATCCGACAGAAATCAGCCCTTATTATTAATAATAAGGGCTGAATAGACAAAGAAATCATATCTAAATTGGAATAATTTTTTCCAATACCTATAAGCGGTATTATACTATCCAGCATACTCTCAAATTATCACTTACCAACCATGAGTAGTATCATGCTCCACTTCAGTTCTTATATGATTGTAACTAATATAAATTTCGTGAAAAAATAAGTTAATAATTTAACTCAAAACAATCAATAACTATAACAGCACTATGTAGCAAAATAGCCCACAGGTTTGTGGGCTTATGATACTAACTTAACGCGATGCTCAACTTTAACATCCTATAACGTTGGCTTGTTGAAGCCAGTCGCGTTGACTTTTACCTTGTTTAACATTGGCAAAAATACCCAACGTGTGAGAAAGCAGTTTTCTGGTAATTCGATTACTCAAATGCCACAAATCCCGCGCCCAGCACTTCTCGATAGCAAATTGTCCAGCGAGTTGACCAATCACGGTTTCAATTAAACGGCGTTTGGCGTTAATGACCCTTCTCGTTTTTCTGGGGAGGGGATCATCCATATTGGCCCGCATCGGGGTAATCATTTCAATACCCTCCACCTTCATCTCCTGTTTAAATTCAATGCCTAAATACCCTTTATCACCCAGCAAACAGCCTTTTATCGAGCCGATCACATCCCAGGTGGCTTCACGCTCACTGACATTGGCGGGCGTTAGTGTAAACCCGGTTACCACGCCGATTTCGTCTATCATGAGATGTCCTTTAAAGCCGTAGTAAGTTTCGTTTTTGGCGGCACAGTACCCATAATCGGCTTGTCCTTTGAAGTTGGCACAGCCTTTTGCTCTTTTGAATCCACAAACGGGCAGCGGAAATCCGTCGATAATATGGACCGGCCTGTCGAGCGCGCCCAATAACCTCGCCAGCTTTGCTTGCAATTGTTGTTTAACAGCCCAAAGATTCGCAATCTGTTTAGCGAAATTGGCGCGTGAACCCAGCCCCGGAAACCACTCGCGCCAGTGGCGATTAAAGTACGTCCAAATGCCTTTATCTGTTGAAAATCCTAAAAATTCACCCACCACTTCCATCGTGATGGCTTCTGCATCGCTCAGTTTAGGCGGATATCCCCGGCTTCTGAATCGCCTACCTTGCTGTAACTGCGTTAAATTGTCATCTACCCAACAAAACACCCAAATCATAAAATCTTGCTGTGACATAGCCTTTTGTTCCTTTATTTCTCTATTTTTGGCGACTTAAAGTTATAAAGGAGCGGCTATGTCATTTCAACTCACCATAAAAGCCGAGCATCGCGTTATTTTAATATTTTCATTTCATCACCTCAATCGATGAGTCATTCGCCTTATCAGTTTTCTTCACTTCAGTTGATGAATTATTCGCCTCGGTAACATACTTGTTAGTAAGCTCTGCTCCTCCTGCACCCAAAAAACTACCCACAATACCAGGATATGGAGATACTAACGGTGGTGCTGATATAGAAGGATTAATTACACTATACCTTTCTTTAAAACCATCCGACCAAGGGTTAACTTTACCATCTAAATATTTAGTTGTTTTTGCTCCCACTCCATATCCTATCCGGCTGATTGAGAACAACTGACGGCTAAAAAGGAAGATCCCGGCTCATTGGCCGGGATTAATACTATTTACGATGACGTGTCCACCATTCACCTACACTAATTAATGGACCGACCAAGACACCTATCTTGAAAGCTTTCTTTACGTCTTCAAATGACAGAAGAAATTCTCCACTGATAAAAAGCCAAACTCCAAAATTAACAATAAACATGATGAATAATGTCAAAACAAATATTCCTGTAATACACATAAGTGTTGACACTAAAAAAAACTCCAGTTGCCTACTTTTTCGGTTCATCTATTTTCTCCTTAATATGTTTAATTCCTTCTTGAACCTTTGAGTTTGTGTACTCAGTTGTGATGGCAGACCCTGCATTACCTCCCAACCCAGGAAGCACACTTGGCTTCATATCTTTCCAAAGTCCTAATTGACCGTTTATGGCGCTTCCTTGCAGCTTAGGATTATATTTCGGATCCCAGCCTCCAGTTCTCCATAATCCGTATTGATTAATGCCTTTGCTAAGAGCTTGACCGGTACCATACCCCAAACCAGCTCCCGTTCCTGCACTGAACATATTCAGGCCAATAGTGGACAGGTCATCTCCTTTCACCGCACTGGCAGCACCACCCATACCCGCATTCCAGCCGACGGTGCCCCAAAATCCTGTATAGGCAGTAAGGGCACCCGTCCCAAAGGCAAATCCCACATCAATTGGATTGATCTCACCTGTAGTCAAATACTGAATGCTAGCATTCGCTCCTGCCCCTATCGTGCCGGTTGTCAGCATCATTTTACCTGTACCATCACCAAATACGGTGGCCACTTTACCCACCACTGGTGCCACTGCTCTGACTTCACCACCTAGATTGGCCAAGCGAGGTTTCACACTCTTGCTAGCCCACGTACTACCCGTGGTCATCAAGGCACCTTCAACGATTTGTCCTGCTCCCTCCCAGAGATTACCATCTGTAACCTGACGTACGCCTTTGCCTACTTCATAGGCACCAGCCAAACCTGTTCCAAGGCGGGCGACATTCCCAACACCACCCGGTAAAACCGGCATGGCCGGATCACCAACATCGGCAAGATTTCTATGATAATTTAGCGTATTTAAATCACGGCCTGACTCATTATATATCTGCTCTTCTGGGGTCTGGGTACGAGTCCAATTTGCCGCTGCCCATAACCCCTTCTCTTCATACACTTTCCGTCTTTCACGGTCAGCCCAGGCATTTTTCGCCTCGTCTGTACCCGCATACGGGTAACCCTTACCTGGGATAAGTGGTGAATCGCCGTCTTTCAGCAACGTAGTAACCAACTGCTGCGCTTTGTCTGCACCATACAGTTGGGTATTTTCATACACATACCGTTGCAACTCTTGCTGGAACACACGTTGTTGTTCCGGCGTCAATGATGATGGATCTTTCCGGTACTGCGCCAGCAAAGCGTCATTGCGTTGGTCACGCTCTTCAAGTGCGCGAAGTTCCTCTAACTGAGCCTTGGTATATTTACCCTCACGCCTCGCATCTCGGTCTTTCTCCAGTGCGTCACGTGAGATATCCCCCAGGAAGTTATTCTCAATAACAACACATTCCTGTGCAACGTTGACCGGCGAACACCGATTTTCCCTGTGTACTCAAGGTATTGCAAGCCGGTTTTGCCTGTGCTTTGACGTTGCCGAACCCAAAAACCCCTGACGCACTTTTTGCCCCTGAACGGCGGTTTTGCCCGATAATAACACGTGAGTTTAGTCCCCTTTTCGGCAACGGGCGAACGTCGCCCAGCTTGTCTGGGCGGCGGGCGCACGTTCTGCGGGTGCGGGTGGCAAAGAACCCGCAAGCGGCGCATTGCGACGCTCTCAGGCACTGAAGCTCAGGATTGACACGGTTTTGCGGGTTGCGTTTTGCTCAAGGGAAGCCCCCTGCGGGGGCTGCACGGGGCGGAGATGGCGAGCACGGTAACGAGCAAGGAGCACAGCGACTGCGAGCCGGGCGCAGCCAGTGCAGCAGGGTTGGGGCGGGGGAGGTAAATTAACGGAGGCCGCAGGCCGACCTGCCTACCGGGTTGTTTGCTGGATGGTTGCAAGACAGCTAAAGAAGAAGCTGGTCCGATGTTGGACGCTGGCTCGGTGTTCCGGTTCGGCGCGGTTTTTGGCAGGGATCGGCTCAGCAGGTCAGAGCAGAAGGCGCAGCCTTGTGCGGCGGCACCCCGCGATGCTGACCAGCGGGGGCGCTAGACATAATGTAAATTATACGCTGCGAGCCGCTGCACGGTGTTGATTTAGGCAGCGGAGGCTGCCCGGTGAGTGGCGTATAATTCCCCCACATTATGTTGAGTGGGCTTTGGGCGGCCTGCACGGACTGATTGGGGACACGACTGCGCAGGCCGCCCATTGCCCACGTACCCCCGCAGACGCTGAGGCCAACGGGCAGTCCGGCCACGGTCTGCCCCGACACCGTTCCCCGCGAACTTAACGGGGACGAGCAGACTGTCCGCTGGCTCAGTATCATTGGGTCGGCTTCGGATTTTCCGGTGCTGTGTCGGTGTCAGCATGATCTTTGTCATATCGACCAGCCAATAAGCCAACGTCTTCATTTTCTGACTGCTCAGCGGGATGCGTACTGGCATGAACTGCCTGCAACGCCCGGATCGACACCTGCGTATAAACTTGCGTCGATTCTACACTAGCATGGCCTAGCATGGCTTGTATCCAGCGCAGATCGGCACCGTTCTCCAGCATTTGCGTGGCCATCGCATGGCGGAACAGGTGACATGCGCCCTTTTTCTCAATACCCACGGCATTAATGTATCCGGTGACCAGGTTACTGATGCCGTTGGCCTGTAAGCCGTCCAGCCCGTCCATCGCCACGAACAGCGCTTTCACCTCAGGATTGACAATCAGTTGCGGCCGCACCTCACGTTGATAATATAACAACCAGCCCAGTGCCCTTTCGCCGACAGGCAATACCCGGTCTTTGTTGCCTTTGGCCTGTCTGATGGTGATCGTTTTTCTCGACGCGTCCACACTGTACACATCCAGCCTGACCACTTCACCGCGCCGCATGCCGGTAGACCACAACAGCTCCATTAAGGTCCGGTCACGGATGCCCTGCAAAGTATCAAGATCCGGCTGTGCCAGTATCTGCTCGGTTTCCTCAATGGTCAGGATATAACGCGGCAGATGCTTTTCCTGCCTCGGCAGTTCCAGATCCGCCGCCGGGTTTGCCAGTATCAGGTTCTGTCTCGCCAGCCATTTAAACCAGACCTGTAACGGCTGTAACTGCGTGCGTTGGGTACGGACGCTCAGCGGTTCACCATTCGTTTTACGGTACAGGAACAGGTGCCGCTGGTAGCGTTCCAGTATCGGCTTCGTGATATCCACTGCGTAGTACAGACCGCGTTCCGTTGCCCACAGGATAAAGTGGTAGGTATGGTGGGTCTGCACTTTCAGCGTGGTGTCTGACCAGTTCCGCGCCTGCCGCCAGGCTACGAAGCGCAACAGCAGGGCATACAGGCTCTTGGGGTCGTGCGCCGGACCGACGGGCTTTCTGTATACTTCATCCACGGTCAGCAGGCTGCCCTTGCGCGGTTTACGGTTCGCCATGATCCACCTCCGATTCTGTTTGAGTACGGGCAGCGGGCGATGACACGTTTTTATTTTTATCCCTGATTACTGTCTTTTCATCAAGTCCAACTTGCGAAGACACTAACCCTTGTTGTGTCTGGCTTAATGCAGTGTTTTCCGCCTCCAACTTAGCCCCAACTTGGCCGCAACTTGAGGCCAACTTACTTGGTTTTAGATCCAACTTGCCTTCGCTGCCCGGGGTTTCTTCGGTAGTTTCGTTCACATCCAGCAGACCGCACAGGTGGGCTGAACCGTTGTCAGCGCCATCCCAGAGCAGTTCGTACTGCAACAGGTGTCCCCGGCTGCCGCCATGCGGTAACAGGTATTCCATCTCAGCCAGCCGCAGACAGTGCACTTTCAGTTGATTATCTGTCCAGTGGGTAAAGGCGCGGATATCCCGCCGGGTAAAGCGGATTTCGTTCGGCTGACAGTGCCGGATTTGCGCTTGTTCGTTCACCATGCCCTGTATCAGCAGCAACAGCTTGCGTGTCTGTGGCGGCATTTCATCCAGCGTGCGCCCCAGCACTTCATGAGCAAGCTGATTCGCTAATGCAATGTCGTCTTTGGTCACTTCAAGATATTCAATCACCTGCCCGCGATGCGTGGTTTGCTTGATGTCCCGCTGGTATTGGTGCAGCAGCGCGATGGCTTGGATTAAAGTGAGGTATTTCATATGGTCGCGCCGCATCCGGGTTTTGTCTGACAGGAACGTCAGTTGATGGGCATACGGATTCACCACTTTCAGCGGCCTGAGCAGTCGCTGGGCGTTTTGATGCAGTTGGGTCAGATACCCCTTCTCGCTGTCAGCCAGCAGGCCTGCCAGTGTCTGGCGGTGGCGCTGCATCGCGTGGATGGCTTGGGTTTGCTCGCGGGATTCATTGACCGTCAGCACCAGACAGCGGTTCAGCAGCTCTTCATCCACATCGATGGCGGTCGTGGTCAACATCAGCATCACCGGGCCTTGTACCTTGTATTCCCGCGTCACCAGTTCGCCGCTCTGTTCGTTCTTGCCTGTCGAGGCGATTTTCAGCTCCCCGTCGGACTGCAACAGCTTCAGTGCATACGCCGCCTGCCGTACGCCCTCTTCTTCGGCAATCGCCAGTATCTTATGTTGCAGGCTGGTTTCGCCGAGGTAATACAGGCTCTGCCCGGTCATCGCCGAGTACTGGATACGCTCTTCTTCCGGCATCAGGTTCAGCACCGCATCCATCAGCGAGGATTTTCCTGCCGCCGAGCTGCTCTGTATCAGCACCGCCAGCGGCCTGTCTAACTTTCGGGAGACCGCCGCCAGATACCCGGTCAGCAGATTGGTGGATTCACCCACCACACCACAGGCCGCCATATCGCTGATAATCTGCTCAGTCAGGTTCGGTGATGTCAGCAAGTTCAGGGCATCGGCTTCATCGTCCGCGCTGACCGTGACCGCCGTTGAGCCGGACGATGAAGCATCAGCGTGCTGTTGTGCATCCTGTTGTTGCTCCAGCATCAACAACAGCCGCCCGGCTTCGCGTTTGATGACCGAAGGCTCACATTCCAGCTCTGCCGCGGCGGTGCCGATATAGTTCTGCCGGGAACGGGCGTGATACATATCCAGCGTATCGACATGGAACAGACCGCTGGTGTCATCGCGTACCTGCACATTGACTTTCATCACATCGGGCACCGGGGATTTTTTCATGCCCCGTACCCGCCAGACGCGTGGACCACTTTTCATCAGTAACTCACCGGATGCCGTGCGCTCACAGGGCACTTGTGCAACGAGCAGCTCTGACTGAGCAGCTAAAGAAGCCGGTTTAGCAACATCGGCATTTTGTGGCTTTTCCGTCACATCAGAAGTCACGGGCAATTCATGGCTGAACACCGCCCCCGGTGCCGATCCCTGACCCAGCCAGACCGCTTGTTGCAAGGCCAGACCCAACGCATGTTCCGCGTTGCCGCTTTTGATAGCGTAATCATTCGCATCCATACCCGCCGGGAACTGTACGCGCCACGCTTCAATGCCCGACTCCAGCAAATCAGCAGCAACACTGGCTGCACCACGATCCCCGGCTTCATCACGGTCAAAGGCGATCAGCACCCGCTTCACCCCGTGATATTGCAGCGCTTCAAGGTGATCACGGTTAAACCCGTTCACACCGTAGGCCGCGATCACATGGCGGAACCCGGCACACCAGAACGTCATGGCATCGATCAGCGCTTCGCACAGGATAATTTCACTGGAGGCCTGCATCGCCGATTCGTTCCAGACTCCGGCCAGTGGTGACGGCAGGTACAGATGCTTCGGGCTGTCTTTCAGTACCTTGTAATCCGGCTGCGTCCGGCGGCCATAAAGCTGTAACACCCGCCCCCGGCTCGCCACATGAACGGATTCTGCCCAGCCGATCACTGGCACCACCACACAGCCCCGGAAGTGATCCTGCCGTGTGCTGGCACGCAACACACCCAGCCCTGCCAGTTTCTCGCGCAGGTGCTGGCCTTCCTTGCTGCTTTTGGACGGCAGTAACCCGGCTGATCCACTGATCCCGTGATTGCCCGCATACCCCAACTTAAAATGGCTCACCAGTTCAGGATGATTCAGCCCGCGCCGTGCCAGCCATTCCGCCGCTTCCGGTGAAGCCAGCAGATTCTGGTGATAAAAATCGATCACCTGATGCAGCAGCACCTGCCCGTCATCATCCAGATCGGCCAGTTTCTGGCGCGGCGACGGGGTTGGCGGTGAGTCAGTTTGGGCGGCTAAAGAAGAAGTGAACTGGGCATTATCCCTTTCAGGCAGCCCTGCCAGCTCACGCAACCGTTTGATGCCTGTTTTCAGGTTCACGCCTTCCGTTTGCATGATCCAGTCCAGCACCGACCCCGCTGCACCACAGCCAAAGCAGTGATACAGGTTCTTGGCAGGTGAGATCACCATTGACGGCGTTTTCTCGTCATGAAACGGACAGCGCAGCACATAATCCGCCCCGCGCTTTTTCACCGGACGGCCTTGCTGACGAGCTAATCCCAGCAACGAGACGGTTTGTTTTAACTGCGCTAAATCAGTATCGGGAACACGCGCCATGAGTTACCTCCTGTAAAAACCTGTCAATAGGGTTTGGATAAAAATAACTCGACAATCATATACCACAGCTGGTAGTATTTACAACAGTAAGATGTAAAACATGTAGTAGATTAGGGTCATTCAGTCACTTTTTACATCGGTAACATCGACTATGGCCGCCTCTATCAGTAGTGAAGAACAGGTATTTATGATGACGTTAGGTCAGCGGATTTCTGCTCTGCGTAAACACGCCGGACTCACACAAGCGCAACTGGCTCAGGCACTGAACGTGTCTCAGCAAGCTGTTCAGTCATGGGAAGCAGGCAGAAGACGGATCCAGATTTCTGTCTTGCCTGAGATAGCAAAATTACTTTCTGTTTCACTGGAAGAGCTGTTCGGCGAAGAGGTAGACGCGATCCCCCGTAAACGGGGACCCGCCTCACGGCTTGAGCAACAGATACAGATTATCAGCCAGCTGCCCCGCGCTAAGCAGAAGCTGGTTTCGGAGATGCTGGATGCGGTGATTGCACAGGCGCAACAGTAAAAGACAGGTAAAAGGGAAAGGATTTTTTAACGCGGATGGAGCAGGCGGCAACCTGCTACAACCGCTAACCACAACCAACTATATGAGGTAGTTAACTATGGCTAACCGCGATTGTAATGCAGATTGGAAGATTTCAAAAGCCCGGCGCAACTATAAGGTGGGCTATAACCGCACCCGCCATGAAGACCGTAATACAGGCAAAACCCGCTATTACAGCCAGCATCCCAGCCTGCACCTTAAAGGCAACTGGCTGGAAGAGGCCGGATTCACCACCGGTCAGGCGGTGAATATCACCGTTGAACGGGGGCAGTTGATTATCCGGCTCGTTCAGGATAACTGATATTGAGAATGAAAATCCCGGCACAAGGCCGGGATTTATTTAGATTATCGATGTGATTAGTTTTGCTTCTGGCAATATATCACAAGGAAATATGTATAATATCTGCTTAACAAAATCAGGTAACATACCGTATTTCAGACCATTTTTAGGCTTTGATATTAATTTGTACCCTTCACCAATCCTATAATCATAACTAAAAACACCTTTTGAAGACATTTCGATAAATGACCGTAAATAGCGTGTACGTTGAGTTTCATCTGAAAATTGCGGTAGATTTTCTTCAATAATTTCTATTTCTGATAATACATTTAATGAATAAAAATAGTCATAAATAACTTCATAATTATCTATTGACTCCCTTATTTTCTCTGGAACCAGACAACATCCACCTGTAGCAAAGTGAGCTATTGACCCATCTTCATAAGAAGAGAACCAATCTAGGTCATTAGATTCTAAAAACTCTTCATCCATATACATCATTATTCAGCACCAAACATGTTTGTACAATTGTCACAGCGGGGAACAACTTCGCCAGTTCTAGGACGAACCGCTGGTGTAAATTGTATATCTTTAACTTTTAAATTAGGATTTGACAGCATGAGCTCATTAGCAGCTCTAAATTCTGCGCAACGTCCCAGTGTATTCCCGCATGCAGTTTTAACACCTAACCCACCTAGCTTCTGCGCATACTCCAATAGTTCAGGAGCAATCACTGATGGTACAGCACCATTAGATGCGGTAGATATTCTTCCTGTTAATGGATCGACAGCCGCAATAGCAGTAGCGGGTTTATACTTACGGTCAGCAAAAGATTTTGCAAAGTTATCCAACTGATGCTGCGCATCTACCCTTCTATCCAAAACCCGGCTACTTTCCTGAGTGACCAGCTTATCAGGTGAAACAATGCCTTTTGTTGGCTGAGTCACCACTTTATTCGCCGACGCTCCACCAAAGATAGCTAGAGACCCCAGTCCCACATTAGTAACACCCTCGACATACTGGCCATCAATCATCTGACCGATACCCGTACCGGCTTGATGTGCGCCACCTGCCATCAAGGTACCACGGGCTAACAGGCCAGGGTTACCGGGCAATACCATCAGGGCATCTGCGCCAATGATCGCCTGCCCTGATTGGATACTATACATCTTCAGGTAACTCAGTGCGTCGTTATACGCTTTCGCATCTGCTGCTGTCGCAACAAAAGCACCTCCCTTCACCAATGTCTGAATAGCATTGGCTGCTTCCATGCGTGTGAAGCCATATTCTGTTTGTAATTCAAAACCGTATTGGTCGAGCAAGGTTGCTAACTGCTGTTTCTCTCCATCGTTTAACTGACCATTGCGGTATTGTTCTAACAGCACATTGCTGGCTTTGTCTTCGTTAGTCAGCCTGACGATATCTTTTGAGGCTTGTACCAGGTTTTTACCTGCCTTTTGATCATCCAGTGCCTTACCCAAAGCATCGCTCTTAGTTGGCGCCAAAAAGTTATTCTCCACAACAACACATTCCTGTGCAACGTTGACCGGCGAACACCGATTTTCCCTGTGTACTCAAGGTATTGCAAGCCGGTTTTGCCTGTGCTTTGACGTTGCCGAACCCAAAAACCC